>NZ_VOYO01000003.1:0-284450 GCF_013420255.1 Acinetobacter sp. YH01021 | reverse complement strand
GTCTCCTAAAGAGCCGTTGAAGACTACGACGTTGATAGGTTGGATGTGGAAGCATAGTGATATGTGAAGCTGACCAATACTAATTGCTCGTGAGGCTTGACTATACAACACCCAAACAGTTGTTGTACGAACTTCGAAAGAAGTGAGGATCGATTGATTCGATATTAAACAAAGTGACTTGATTTAGTTACGCTAAACGAACAAACTACTGCAACTCAGATAAATCTGTTAATGAATTCTATTTGGTAGAAAGCAAGGCAAAACGTAAGACCTAGCAAGTATCCATAAACAGTTGTGCTGGCGACCATAGCAAGAGTGAACCACCTGATCCCTTCCCGAACTCAGAAGTGAAACCTCTTAGCGCTGATGGTAGTGTGGGGTTACCCATGTGAGAGTAAGTCATCGCTAGCTCATTATTCCTAAACACCCCCGACCATAAGGCCGGGGGTGTTTTTTTTATGCGTGGGATTTAGTCAAATAAATGTTATTTATGTGCTATTTCGACTGAAACATCACATAAAAATAAAATTGAGAGGCGTATACTGAACCGGTCTATGGAGCGGATATGTCCTCAAATTCATCTTCAAGCCATATTGAATATGGCTCTTCTGCTTTTAAAGCAGTGCTTTTTTCCTTATTCCTTGCTGGCTTTGCCATTTTTTCATCACTGTACTGCGTACAGCCGATGATGCCGATTCTGGCTGATTATTTCCAGGTCAGCCCGACTCAAAGCAGTTTCCCTTTATCTTTTTCTACCATTGCCTTGGCAGTTGGCCTGATTTTTACTGGACTAATATCAGACCGATTTGGTCGTAAGCCGATTATGGTCTGGTCTCTATTTTCAGTCTCAGTATTATTACTATTAAGTGCAATATTGCCGATCTGGTCCGTGTTTCTGACCACACGAGTAATGATTGGATTGACAGTCAGTGGTGTCGCAGCAGTCGCGATGACTTATATCGGGGAAGAAATTGCAGAAAAAGATATCGGTTTTGCCATGGGCTTATATATTTCTGGCACAGCGATAGGTGGTATGGGAGGGCGTTTAATTGCCGGAGTTTTAGTTGATTTTATCTCTTGGCAATCTGCTACTTTGTTGATTGGTATTTTAAATCTCTGTATTGCAGGCTTATTTTATTACCTCTTACCCGCTTCGCGACATTTTAGAGCCTATCCAATCAAGCTGAATCGTTTTAAAAACTCATTTAGACAGAATCTCGCTGATCCAAAACTTCGGGTTTTATTCCTGCAAGGTTTTATCTTGATGGGCTGCTTTGTCTCGGTATTTAATTATCTGAGTTATCGCTTGATCCAAGCGCCATTTGAGCTATCACATGTCTGGATTGGTGTGATTTCGATTACTTATTTGGCCGGCATTTATAGTTCCCCTCGAGCAGCACATTGGGGACGGCATTATGGCAAATTTAGAATATTGGTAGCCATGATTCTGATGATGCTTGCGGGCTTGACGCTGATGCTGATCAATCAGTTGGTTGTTGTTTTTACCGGATTGCTGATTTTTACTTTTTCTTTCTTCGCTGCCCATTCGACTGCCAGTAGCTGGGTGTCGATCCAGTCGTTACAGTATCGGGCAGTCGGTTCGTCGCTGTATTTATTTTGCTATTACTTGGGTTCAAGTGTGTTGGGGAGCTCAAGCGGATTGGTGTGGGAAAATTATGGCTGGATAGGATTAACTGTGTTTATCGCAGCGTTATTACTGACGGGTTTAGCATTCAGTTTAAAACTCCGTTCAAATTAGAGATTATTTCCAAGCTTTCCTCCTCATAAATAAGATCAATTTCTTTTTTTAAATATTTAAACTTTAGATTCAAGTGACAAATAGAGCGTGATTCGGTTAGTCCCTGATTTTGTATAAATTATAATCAAGCAAGCTAGACCTGATTCATGGTAAAATAATCGGCTTTCATCTTTGATCTTATTTTTAGATCTCCTATCATCTGCCAGCCGAGAATTGCTAGCCATGTCTACTGCTTATACCATGCAGACTGCGCCAAAAGCGTTGTTTGATTACGACAAATATTGGGCGTCTTGTTTTGACCCTGCGCCATTTTTGCCGATGTCACGCGAGGAAATGGATCAACTCGGCTGGGACAGCTGTGATTTTATTTTAGTTTGTGGTGATGCTTATATCGATCATCCGTCTTTCTGTTCAGGCATTATTGGTCGTACGCTAGAAGCACAAGGCTTCCGTGTCGGCATTATTGCACAGCCAGACTGGACCAGCGTGGATGCGTTCCGCGTTTTGGGTAAACCGAATATTGCTTGGGGTGTAACAGCAGGGAATATGGATTCTATGATCAACCGTTATACGGCTGACCGTAAAATCCGTTCTGATGATGCCTATTCACCAGACAATCAGCCAAACAAACGTCCAGACCGTGCGGCAACCGTGTATTGCCAGCGTGTCCGTGAAGCTTATCCGGATGTACCGGTATTATTGGGCGGTATTGAAGCATCCTTACGTCGTATTGCACATTATGATTACTGGTCAGACAAAGTCCGTCGTTCAGTATTGATGGATTCAAAAGCCGATCTTTTGATGTACGGTAATGGCGAACGCTCAATCACTGAAATTATGCATCGTCTGGCACATGGCGAGAAAATTCACGAGATTACTGATGTTCGCGGTACTGCGTTCATTGTGAATAAACACAACCGTGCCTCTAAAGCCAAATTTGTTGAAATTGCATCGAATGATGTCGATGCCATTGGCCGTGTTGATCCAATTATTAACCCGTATGTCATGACTGAAGATATCGATGGTTGTGAGATTGAACAAGGGAAGGATTCTAGCCAGTATCAAGGTTTCCAAAAAGAACATGTCGCCAATCCGATTGTGCGAGCAGGGGATGACCTAGATCCTGATACGCAAATTGTGCAACTGCAACCGGCTTCTAAAGCGATTAAACATAAGTTACCGCCGCGTGAATTGGCCGTAATCCGTTTGCCTGCTTTTGAAGAAGTTGCTGCAGATCCAGTGCTTTATGCACATGCCAACCGTATTCTGCATCTGGAAACCAATCCGGGGAATGCGCGTGCCATGGTGCAAAAGCATGGTGAACGTGATGTCTGGTTGAATGCACCGCCAATTCCGTTGACTACGGAAGAGATGGACTATGTGTTTGACCTGCCTTATGCACGTCTGCCGCATCCTGCTTATGGCAATGCCCGTTTCCCTGCGTTTGACATGATCAAATTCTCTGTGAATATCATGCGTGGCTGTTTCGGTGGTTGTACCTTCTGTTCAATTACGGAACATGAAGGTCGTATTATTCAGAACCGTTCTGAAGAATCGATTCTGCGTGAAGTGGAAAAAATCCGTGATACCGCACCGGGCTTCACGGGTATTATCTCGGACTTGGGTGGCCCAACAGCCAATATGTATCGTTTGGCCTGTAAAGATCCTGAGATTGAAAAGAACTGTCGTAAACCGTCATGTGTATTCCCGGGCGTTTGTCAGAATTTGCATACGGATCATGCTCCATTGACGCAGTTATACCGTAAAGCGCGTTCTTTACCAGGCATTAAAAAGATTCTGATTGGTTCAGGCCTACGTTATGACCTTGCGGTTTTAAACCCTGAATATGTCAAAGAACTTGTCACCCATCATGTCGGTGGTTACTTAAAAATTGCGCCTGAACATACCGAAAAAGGCCCACTCAATAAAATGATGAAGCCGGGTATTGGGACTTATGACCGCTTCAAGCAAATGTTTGATCGTTATAGTAAGGAAGCAGGCAAGGAACAATACTTAATTCCTTACTTCATCGCGGCGCATCCGGGAACTACCGATTACGACATGATGAATTTGGCGATTTGGTTGAAGAAGAATGGTTTCCGTGCCGATCAGGTACAGACCTTCTATCCTTCACCAATGGCGACTGCAACTACCATGTACTACACTGGTAAAAACCCGCTGGCGAAAGTGGCGCGTTATACTGAAAATGTCGACATTGTGAAAGGTGAGAAACGTCGTCGTTTGCACAAAGCTTTCTTGCGTTATCATGATTCAAACAACTGGCCTTTGCTGCGTGAAGCCCTGAAAGAAATGGGTCGTCAGGATTTGATTGGTAACTCGAAACAGCATTTAATTCCGACTTATCAGCCTGTAGGCAGTGCAGACGGTCAGTATCAATCGGCGCGTAAGAAGAATTCGACGGTTGCCGGTGATTCGCAAAAACGTACCGGTGAGCAAGGGAATCGTAGCAAGGCTGCACAAGCTCAGTCACGTCCTTCAAATACCAAGAAACGTCCTGAGCGTGGTCAAATTCTGACCCAGCACACTGGTTTACCACCACGTGAAACGGGTGATGCCAAAAAACCGTTTGGTGGGCCAAAGCCTAAAGCGAAGCCCAAATCACGTGCATAATTAAGTTAATAAAAAGACACTTCGGTGTCTTTTTTTAGCTCTTGGGTAAAGTAACGTAGCCTGAGCTTGTGCGTTGAAAGTGTAAAAGAATATATTATTTGGACTAAATTCTTTAAAAAAGTGATATAAAAATAACACTTTGTCGGAATTGTCCTACAGTTGGGCAGATATGTATTGCGATCAATTCCATGGATGTTTTAGAGTGCATTATCAGTACTTTAAATCCACTTTCATTGGCATCTAGAGAGATGTCACTTTAGGTAACACAGAATCGAGTTTTGATACCAGTTGTATGGGTATTTAAACAGATTGGTTGTTATATCTATTTAAAATAAAGCGTGGGTTTATACTGCACAACAATAAAACAAAAATGATTATAAGAATGCAAGGATTTAGGCATGACCACCTATATTATGATTGGGAGTTTCCTGCTCTTTTGTGTCGTGCTCATGGCATGGAAAAAGCTCGGAAATAATTCCAAACCACAAGACAGTGCGTTAAAGCAGCGTGCTATTTTTAACCTGAATGAGCAATTGACCTTCACTCGCCTGAGAGAAGTCTTACCTGAATACATTATTCTGGCACATGTTTCCTATGATGCCTTAATAACGACTAAATTTAACCGGACTCGGCATAAGTACCGTAACCTGACTGCAGATTTTGTCATTCTGGATCAGCAGCATCAGATTCTAGCCGTGGTAGGAGTGGATGATCCCTTAATCTTAAAGCGTCCCCAGCAGACGGGTTTTCAGGATGCATTACTGACCATGGCCGGTTATCGGGTGATCCGTTACGATGATGTGCCGGAATATTATCAGTTGCGCCAGGACTTCTTGCAGGAGCAAACGCAAATGCAGAAAATGCCCAAATATACAGTTAGCAATGATCTGAAAAAATATTATTTATATTCGGATTTAGAGCGTAGTAAAATCAAAGCAGTCGGTTAAAACAAAAAAAGCATGCCAGAAGCATGCTTTTTTTATGAATATCGATCTTGAAACATTATTCCGGTTTAACCGCCACGACAGTCAGTTCGACCAATACCCGTGGATCATAGAGTTTTGCTTCTACACAGGTACGAGGCAGCGCTTCGATATCAGCGACCCAGGCATCCCAGACTTCATTGAAGGCTGCATAATCTTTTTCAATGTCTTTCAAATAGATGGTTACCGACATGATGTGACTTTTGTCTGTGCCGGCATCTGCCAGAAACTGGTCAATAATATCTAAAGTCTGTTGGGTTTGCCCTTTAATATCCAGTTCAACATCTGTGGCCAGCTGGCCGGCAAGATGCACCAGATTACCGGCAATGGCAATTTCCGAAAAGCGTTTCGATACGTGTAAACGTTCAACTGTCATATTGTTCATCCTGAGTTTTGGGCATCAGGGCTGCGACCAATGCAGTCAGCAGACAACCCACCGCCAGATAGATGGCTACATAATGCCATGAACCATCTGCCCAAATCACCAGTGCCGCTGCAATAAATGGGGTAAAACCACCACCAATGATACTCGCCACCTGATAGCCAACTCCGGCACCGCTGTAGCGGTATTCGGTGCCAAACAATGAGGTGAAAATCGGCTGATGGACACTGACCACCATATCATGGGCAACGTTCGCCAGTAAAATTGCCCCCATAATGATCATCCAGGTGTTTTGTGCATCGAGCGCCATAAAGAAGGGAAAAGCTGAAAGCGCACCAATCAAACCACCCCAGACACACATTTTCTGATGATTAAATTTATCTGCCAGCCAGGCAAAGAAGGGAATACTGAAGCAGCTGATGGCCCCGACCATCAAGGTAATATTCAGGAAGAACTGTTTGTCCATGCCCAGATTACTGGTCGAATAGTTCAAGGCGAAATTGGTGACCAGATACATGGTCAGCAATTCGGTCAAGCGTAAAGCAATGATATAGAAGAAAGCTTTAGGGTGTTTACTGATGGCCTGCAAGATCGGCAGCTTTTCTGGCTGATGATCTGCTTTCACCACCTTTTCTACAAACTCTTGTGATTCATCCTGATCACGGCGAATCCACATCGCTACAGCTAACAATACGATACTGGCCAGAAAGGGAATACGCCATGCCCACTCGGCAAAGGCTTCTTCACCCAGTGTCGCAATAATAATCGACACTGCACCGGTGGCCAATACCAAGCCAACACCATAGCCGACCTGAACGCCACTGCTATAAAAGGCTTTTTTACCCTTGGGTGCATTTTCAACTGCCATCAGAGCTGCGCCGCCCCATTCACCACCGACAGCAAAGCCTTGCAAGGCTCGACAAAACACCAACAGCACCGGAGCCCACCAGCCAATTGCCTCGAAATTTGGCAGTAGACCAATCCCGACCGTGGAAATTCCCATCAGGATTACCGTGAGTACCAGCATTTTTTTACGGCCGAGCTTGTCACCAAAGTGACCAAATACCACACCGCCTAAAGGACGAAACAGGAAGCCGACCCCAAAGGTGGCTAGTGCCGCCAGGGTGCCCATGTTCTCGCCAATACTAGGGAAAAACTGATCTTTAAAAATTAAGGCTGCAACAATGCCGTAAAGGAGAAAATCATACCAATCGACAACAGCACCAACAAAACTAGATAGCGCAGCTTTACGTGCGCGTTGTTCTTGAACAATAGAAGAATTTACAGAAGACATGCAGGAGGGGATTCCATGAGTTACATCAGAGTTGCCCTGTAATATTCGGATTTGATCGTCACGCTAATCACAGGACAGCATGCTGAAAGTAAAGGTGATTTTCAGCATCTCAGCACATACATGGATAATGCATTGCGCAGATAGAGTACTCTAAAAAATCAAAATGTAAAAACAAAGTTGCCGTATTTTTAAACTGATGCCTAAAACGTGATCAAAAAAGGTTTAGAGCAGCAATAACTGGGTTTCAGTCTCGGGGACGCTGAGCTGATACACGCCAACACCGATCAGCCGGAATTGCATCTGCGGGGCAATATGCAGGTCGTCGAGCAGTAAGTCCAAGGCTTGGGCTAATTCCTGTGGGCTACGCAGCACCTGTTTAAAACTTTTACTGTGTTGCATCACCTGAAAGTTCTTGAGTTTTAATTTGACCGTAACGCCGCGAGCCGAAAGCTGTTTCTTTTGCAGACTTTGCCATACTTGTCCAAGTAAAGGTTCCCAATAGGGCCGACATTGGTTCAGATGCAGGTCATCATCAAAAGTGGTTTCTTTGGAAATTTGCTGGCGTTCCCGTTCTACTTCGACCGGTCGTTCATCAATACCTTGAGCGTACAAAAACAGCCGCCGGCCATATTTGCCAAAATGTTGAATCAGTAAGGCTTCATCAATTTGCTGTAAATCGCCTAAAGTTTCTAGATTCAGACTTTTCAGTTTTTCCTGAGTGACTTTTCCCACGCCGGGAATTTTTTTCAGCGGCAGATCCTGGATAAAACGCTGTACCTGCGAAGGTTTAATTACACAGATGCCATTCGGTTTGTGCCAGTCCGAAGCAATTTTAGCGAGAAATTTATTGGGTGCCACACCGGCAGAAGCAGTCAGTCCGGTCGCTTGAAAAATATCCTCGCGAATCCGCATGGCGACTTCGGTGGCGCTGGGAATCTGCTGTAAATTCTCCGTGACATCCAGAAAGGCTTCATCCAGAGACAGTGGTTCAATCAGGGAAGTATATTGTTGGAAGATCTGATGAATCTGTGCCGATACCTGCCGGTATTTGGCAAAATCTGGCTCAATCACGATAACTTGAGGACATAGTTTGCGCGCCTGCCCCATGGACATGGCAGATCGCAGGCCATAAACTCGTGCCGGGTAGGAGGCAGCCGCGACCACCGCCCGAGGATGATGCGAGGCTATCACCACAGGTAAGTCTTTCAATTCTGGACGTTCACGCAGCTCAACCGAGGCATAAAACGCATCCATATCAATATGAATAATTTTGCGCATGTTCGCTATCTTAAGGGGCTTTAATCGGATTGGGAAGCGAAGGCTGAGTTGAGTAAATAGGGTTGCGGTCCGCTGAGCAGAATGACTTTTGTCCCTTGTGTCTCGGCAGCCTGAATCAGAAGTTGCAAACTTTTTGGAGTGTCATCGGCAAGACGGGGTAAAAATTGCAGTGGCTGCTTTAAAGGCTGAAAAAAATCATCCCAATGCACCGGAATCACTACTTTGGGCTTGAGCATGTTCAGGGTTTCAGTCAGATATTGCTGCTGATAGTCACTGGATTGTCTGGAGAGCTGGGCAATACCTAAAAATAAAGTATCGACCTGTAGGTTTTTAAATTGATCCGGGATAAATCCGGTACTGGTCTTGACCAGAATTTTATGTCCCGCATGCTCAATCAGGTAATCGAAACTGCCACCTTCTTTAAATTCGGAAAATTTAGCCGGAAGAGTTAAAGGCCGCAGCAGCTCTTCGCCTAAATCATCATTTATCGCTGTGGGCGGGGTATGTTGTGAGGGAATTGCCGTGGTCTGGAAATGTCCCCATTGCTGTACTTGCCCAGGCTTAATCGGCTGTAATTGCTGTGGAGTAACTTTGGGATTTGCCCGGGCGATATTCAGGGTGCTCGGCGAACCGACCACAGCAGTTTCGGGAAGCATCTCTAGTAAAGCCGGGACATCCAGAACATGATCATAATGAGAATGACTGACCAGAATGGCTTGGGTTCGGCTCAATTCATGGCATTGTACCAGTTGTTCTAAGAGCAGCTTATCACTTTGAATAGGTCGAGTAATTACTTGCCGCAAAGATGGCCGGCTAAAGAAACCATCGATCAGGATCTGATCGTGGCCATCATCGAGTAACAGGGTGGACACACCAAAAAAATTGACTGTAAGCCCGTGAACGGATATACCGGTTTGCGGCTGCCACGCTTTAAAGTCACTAACCTTGCCCGAAGCTTGCAACAGATAAGCCAGCATACCCGCGATGAGTAGGAGTAGAATCACCAGACCGAGTAAAATGCCTTTTATCCATTTCAATCTTTTTATTTCCTTATTGTTTTGTTTTTATCAAGAACTTGTTTTCAAACGATCAGCTTTATCTCGCTTGATTCTCAGATGAAGGTACTGCAATCGCATTCGTCTTGAGAAAATCCAGCCATTGCTGTTCTGAGCCATAAAAAACATTCAGGTCTACCGGTGTGGTAATACCGGGAATTTTCCCCTGACTGGTATGTTGCCAAAACGCCCATTTAGGCTGATCTTTTAAATCAGGCAGGCCTTTGTATTCACGTACCCAGAGTGGTACGTTAGGAAAGTGTCCTGCCAGTACAATATTATAAAAAGCTTTAGAAATATAGAAAATCGGCTGCTTGCCATAATGCTTTTTCAGAGCATCGTGCATCACCTGAATTTCGTTTAAAAGCTGCTCTTTAGAATAGCTATTGATGCATTTACTGTCATATTCCAGATCAATTACTGGCGGTAAGGCATCCGGTTTATTGGGGACGGAGTCAATAAAATTCTGGGCTTGAATGCTGCCATCGCGGCAGAGCCGGTAAAAATGATAGGCACCGACCAAAAAGCCGCGTTCACGTGCTTTCAACCAATTTTCCTGAAAACGGGTATCTTTAAAGTCGCCGCCTTCAGTGGCTTTCAGATAAACAAAACGGTATTTTTCAGGCGAAATCTGCTGCCACTGAATCTCTTTTTGATGATGCGATACATCAAAACCCTGAATAGGATAATCGGCTGCATAGGCAGACGGTGCTTTCATCAGGCAGAGATAGACCATGGCGATCGTGATCACAGTGATCAGTATGCCCAGCCCAATCAAGAGCGATTTATGAACTCTGTTCGGAGCCTGATTTTTTTGCATTTTCAGTCCTTGCCTATATGTGATTTAGCCTAAAACTTACAATCAGCCCAAAGTGAATATAGCGCATCAAACCGGGGTATTTTTAGGAATATGCCAGAAAATATAGGCCGCAATAATATTGATGCAGCCTAAACAGATCAGTGATACATGAAAAGCAGCCACCAGATTGTCAGCGCCGTAATAGGCACTCAGCATGTTCACCAGTGTTCCTGCCAGTGCCACCCCGATACTCATTGACAGCATCATGATCATCGACAGGAAACTGTTGCCGCTACTGGCATCCTGCTGGCTTAAGTCCTTTAAGGTCAGGGTATTCATCGACACGAATTGCAGTGAATTTAAAATGCCGAAGATAAAGAAATGAATCGCACGGAGCCAGATTGGGGTTTCCGCCGTGGTCAGGGCAAAACTGGCAATACATAGACCTACCAGTAAGGTATTGACCAGCAAGACCCGACGGTAGCCAAAACGCTGAATGATGTTGCGGATAATCGGTTTGGAGGCCAGCGAACCAAGCACAGTCGGAATCATCAATAAACCGGTAATAAAAGGTTCGAAACCGAAAGCCACCTGCAACATCAGCGGCAGTAAAAACGGAATCGAGTTACCGCCGAGACGGGCAAAGAAATTACCCAAAATACCAATCGCATAAATTTTATTTTTAAACAGCCGGCTGCGAAACAGGGCATTGCTATGCGTATGCGAATGATAGGCATAAACCAGGGTGGCCAATAAACCGGCTAGAATCAGGCTCAGGCTCCACCACAGCGAGTTTTGTGGACTGGCAAAATTTTCAATTCCCAGACAGAGGCCCACCATGGCCACGACCAGCAAGATAAAGCCCCAATAATCAAAGCGAGCGACTGTAGGTTCAAGTACATTCGGCATGGCCTTAAAGGTAATCAGTGCGCCCAGCAAGCCAATCGGCAAATTGATCAGGAAAATCCAATGCCAGGACAGATATTCGACCATCCAGCCACCTAGGGTCGGCCCAATTAAAGGACCAATCAGGCCGGCCAGACTCATCAGGCTCATGGCGGCCAGAAACTGGGTACGGGGAATGATCTTCAGCATCGCCAAACGGCCGACCGGCAGCAATAATGCACCACCGATCCCTTGAAAGATCCGGTACACCAATAATTCATTCAGGCTACTTGACCAGGCACAGCCCAAAGAGGCCAAAGAGAAAATAATAATCGCAGCAAAATAGGTATTTCTGACCCCGAACCGGTCTGCCAGCCAGCCACTTAAGGGAATGCAGGCCGCTACAGACAGCACATACGCCACGACCACACTGTGCATGCGTAGCGGATCTTCCTGCAAATTTTGGGCAATTGCAGGTAGGGCCGTATTAATAATGGTGGTATCCAGCCCCTGCATAAAAAAGCCAATCGAGACCAACAAGACCAGCAGTCTGAACTCAGGATCTAAGGCTTGATGCGTAGGCGTGGCATTCATAATTCTGGAAAACTGAAAATTTTGAATAGTTTAAAGGAATCAGCCGAGTCTGTCGTATATAAAGCGTTTCAACTTTTATGCGGTGTTGTGTCAAGGAACTGCAACCGATCTGTCATGGCACTGCAATGCTCTGGTTATAAATTGGTCACGAATTCTTCATGATAGATCAACAAAAAAATGAAATTAAAATTAAAGTCTTTGATAGTGGCCATGCTGGCTGTGGGGATGGTGGCATGTGGAAGTGAGAATGAAAATGAAACACCGGTTCCAATCGTTGAGGCTACACCGAACTCGATCGAGTTAAGCAAATTGTCGGCTTATGAATCGGGTATGTTTGCGCAAAGTGCAGCAGAAATTCCGGCCTTTGATGCCGAGAGTCAACGCCTATTCGTGGTCAATGCCAAAGAAGGCGTATTGGATGTACTGGATTTAAGTCGACCTGATCAGCCGAAAAAAATAACATCTATCACGGTCGATGACATTGCGCCAGAGGCTGAGGTCAACAGTGTCGCGGTACACAATGGCATTGTCGCCATTGCGATTCAGGCTGCTGTGAAAACTGACCCGGGCTATATTGCTTTATATCAGGCCAAAGACCTGAGCAAGTTGGCCCACGTACAGGTGGGTGCCTTGCCGGACATGCTGACTTTCACACCGGATGGTCAAACTTTGCTGGTGGCCAATGAAGGCGAGCCTTCTGATGATTATCAGGTTGACCCTGAAGGGTCGGTGTCTGTCATTAATCTGGCCAATTTAAAAGCCCCGATCGTTCGTACAGCAGACTTTAAAGCCTTTAACGGACGGGAAGCAGCATTGCGTGAACAGGGCATCCGCATTTTCGGACCAAAGGCCAGCGCAGCGCAGGATTTTGAACCTGAGTACATCACTGTTTCAAAAGATGGAAAAACCGCCTGGGTTGCCTTACAGGAAAACAATGCCTTGGCCAAAATTGATGTGGCTTCTGCCAAGGTACTCGCTGTTTATCCATTTGGCTTCAAAGATCATGGCATGAAGGGTCATGGCATGGATGTCAGCGATGCGGATGGTGTCGACGGTAAAGGCAAAATCAATATTCAAACTTGGGCCAATGTACGTGGCTTATATATGCCAGATGCGATTGCAAGTTTCGAGGTCGCGGGCAAAACCTATATTGTGTCTGCCAATGAAGGCGATGCCCGTGCCTGGGGTGAAAACAATCCTGCATATTTCAATAACGATACCAGCCAGGGCTTTGTAGAAGAATGGCGGGTGAAACACTTGGTCCATGCCAAAGGTTTTGACCGCCGTCTGGGCGATGATTTACCAGCCCATCTTCGGGTATTGGCCAAAGGTGCAGAACTCAATCCAACTAACTTTGCCTACTGCGGTGCTATTGTAGGGGATGCCAAAGACTGCCGTGAAGATCATCTGCTGGGCCGTTTAAATATTACGTGGACCGAAGGCTATCAAAAAAATGCCGATGGTACAGCCAAACTGAATGAACGGGGCAATCTGGTCTATGATCATTTATATAGCTTTGGTACCCGCTCGGTCAGTATCTGGGTGGAAAATGATCAGCAGACCGGTTTAGAACTGGTATGGGATTCGGGCGATCAGTTTGAGCAGTATATTGCCAAACATCATCCTGAGATTTTCAACTTTAATCATGAAGAAGCCGGACTGGATAATCGCAGTGACAATAAAGGGCCGGAACCTGAAGGGGTGACCTTGGGGCAGATTGGTCAAAAAACCTTTGCCTTTATTGGGCTGGAGCGTGTCGGTGGCATCATGGTCTATGATGTGTCTACACCTGCATCACCAGTCTTTGTGCAATATATTAATTCACGTGATTTTAAAGCGACTACAGCGCAGATTGAAATGGGACAAGCCGGTGATTTAGGACCGGAAGGTTTGGTATTTATCCCCGCCAAAGACTCCCCGAATAAGAAACCCCTCCTGGTGGTCGGCCATGAAGTCAGTGGCAGTACCACGATTTATCAAGTAAATCTCAAGTAGTCAAAAGCTTTTAAATTCAGGGCACTTCGGTGCTCTTTTTTGTAAGGTGACCATATATATGACAGTCTTGTCATTAAAATGAAATAAAACCGTCATAATCTTGGGCCAACTTTTCAGCACTGCTGAAATCTCCTCGCGTATAGGTTTGTTTTTATGACAATCGAGATTTTGATGGTGATCGGCTTCTGTTTGGCCGCTTACTCTATTGTCGGAAATGATGTACCTCAAACCTTAGGGACATTTATTTCTTCGAATTCACATCGCCCATGGTGGGTATTGTGGATTTATATCAGCTCAATTTTAATTGTCGTATTGGTCTATGGTTGGTATGCATCTGGGGTGGGTGATGCCTCATACGGTCGTTTAGAAACGATTCCTTTCCCTGAAGGTGGTATTACCTGGCTGTATATTGTGCCGCCAATTCTCCTGTTAATACTGACCAAATACGGGATTCCAGTCAGTACCACCTTCCTGGTGCTTACGATTTTCTCTCCTGCAAGCTTAGGCTCGATGATGGTCAAATCGATGATGGGCTATGCCGTCGCCTTTATTGTAGCGATTGTCATATATCGTTTTGTGGTCAAGCAGCTGGCACGCCATTTTGCCAAGACACGTCATCAGGAACACTCCAAGGTCTGGATGGGCTTGCAGTGGGTCTCTACCGGTTTCCTGTGGAGTCAATGGTTGATTCAGGATCTGGCTAACATCTTCGTGTATGTGCCACGTCAGGTGCCGTTTGAATTCCTGATGTTTGCGATTACGGTATTCGTGGTCTTGCTGGGTGTGATTCTGTATCAACGTGGCGGGGCTATCCAGAACATTGTTGACACCAAAACCGGTGTGACCGACATTCGTGCTGCAACGATTATCGACTTCATGTATGCCATTATCCTGTTAGTTTTTAAAGAGTGGAGCAACATTCCAATGAGTACCACCTGGGTATTCCTGGGATTACTCGCAGGTCGTGAATTTGCCATGTCGATGATTCTGGATGAAGTCAACAAACATCGTACTTCACGTAATGTCAGTGCAGATGCCATGAAACTGATGTTCGGTCTGGCCATGTCGGTCATTCTGGCAACAACTTTGCCGATGTTTTATGACTTTGTGACGAATTATGGTCAATAAGTCCTGATATTAAAAATCCAATAAAAAAGCGAGCCAGGTGCTCGCTTTTTTCTTAATTGGAACGGTTTAAACCACAAATCTTTGCGGATGGCCTAAATTGGTTAAAGTTGTATAAATTTCTTCTTCGTGTTCGCAAATGATCAGTTTGGCGCGATGCTGTGGCGGTAAAAAACCATCTTCAACGGCGCGGTCCAGCTGCGCAATCAAGGCATCATAGAAGCCATTCACGTTATAGAGCATCATCGGTTTCTGGTGCTGGTTTAGCTGACCCCAAGTGGCAATTTCCAGAATTTCCTCAAACGTGCCCAGTCCACCTGGCAAGGCCACAAAGGCACAGGCCCGCTCGGCCATCATAGCCTTGCGTTGATGCATGCTGGTCACCACATGTAATTCGGTGAGCTGGTTATGGGCAATTTCATAATCCAGCATAAATTCAGGAATCACCCCTACAGCTTCACCGCCATGCTGGATCATGGCATCCGCGACCTGTCCCATCAAGCCAATACTGGCGCCACCGTAAACCAGCCCGAAACCATGTTCTGCCAGTCCTTGCGAGAGATGAATGGCTTTTTCTAAATAAACCGGTTTGTTGCCTGCACGTGAACCACAATAGAGAGCCACTAGAGGGCGTGTTGTTTTTGGGGAGTTTTCTTTAAAATAATCTGTCATTTGAATTACGCTTTGCATTTATTTTCTTCACCTTATCATTTTTCTTTCTTGTGACTATAGCTTAATTAATAAATATGACAATTCTGTGAGCAGGGACATTTTCACTGCAATAGGGCTCAGCAAAATTCATCGATAAACAGCTATGAAAACAGGTGAATTTCAAATTGATCTTGATATACTGAAAATTGGTTTCACAACAATAGAACGACGATGGGTAGTGGTAGTTGGCCGTTTAACTTTATAAATCTACGCCAAATAATTGATCTTATTCAATATAAAAAATTCTGTTTTGCTGTGTCACAGCGTCAGGTGATTCCATGCTGCAGTCCTGAGCTTCAGGAGCCAAGCGTATGATCTTTGAATGGATGTCAGACCCTTCAGCCTGGGTCGGTTTACTCACGTTGATTGTTCTTGAGATTGTACTCGGGATCGACAATCTGGTTTTCATTGCTATTTTGGCGGAGAAACTGCCACCAGAACAACGTAATACGGCGCGGATTGTCGGCTTGATGCTGGCCCTGCTGATGCGTTTGATCTTACTGGCCTCGATTGCCTGGGTAGTGACCCTCACTGATCCACTATTCCACATCTTTGATCATGCTTTCTCGGGCCGCGATCTGATTCTATTGTTTGGTGGGGTGTTCCTGCTGTTTAAAGGCACCATGGAACTGCATGAGCGTCTGGAAGCCAAACCCGTCATCAAAGAAGAAAATCCGGTCCATGCGGTATTCTGGATGGTGATTGTCCAGATCGTGGTGCTGGACGCCGTATTCTCATTAGACAGCGTGATTACTGCGGTTGGTATGGTCAAAGACCTGTCAGTGATGATGATTGCCGTGATTATTGCCATCGGGATTATGCTCTGGGCATCCAAAGCTCTGATGGATTTCGTCAACAGACATCCGACCGTGGTGATTCTGTGTCTGGGCTTCCTGATGATGATCGGCTTCTCGCTGGTGGTCGAAGGCTTCGGTTTCCATATTCCGAAAGGTTACCTGTATGCTGCAATTGGCTTCTCGGTGATTGTCGAATTTATTAACCAAACCATGAAACGCAATCAGGAAAAAATGGTGACCACCACCGACATGCGCTACCGTACTGCTTCTGCCGTAATGCGGATGCTGGGTGGTAAACCTGCTCAGGACAATGATTCTTCTGAGCCGGAAGATGTTCTGGCGACACGTGCCTTTGCTGATGAAGTCTTTAATGATGATAACGGTATCTATCACAGTGTCATGGTGCAGGGAGTTTTGGGTCTGTCTGAACGTCCGGTCAAGTCGGTGATGACGCCGCGTCCCGAACTGGAATGGATCGATCTGGACAATGATGCCGACAGCATCAAAGCACAATTGTTGCAGATGAGCCACTCGCGTCTGATCATCGCTCGCGGCGAACTGGACAATATTGCCGGTGTGGTGCTGACCCATAAAGTCCTGAATGAATATATTGAAACTGGGGTGCTGGACTTTGAAAAGCATTTACGTGAGCCAGTCATCGTGCATGAAAATGCTCAGGTACTGATGGTGATGGATCAATTGCGTCAAGCGCCCTTACAGATGGCAATTGTGTTGAATGAATATGGCTCAATTGAAGGGATTGCCACCCCAATTGATATTCTTGAAGCAATTGCCGGTGAATTTCCAGATGAAGATGAGCTGCAAGTGACAGCAGAAAGTCTGGATGATGGCAGCCTGATTCTGGACGGTTCCACCGATATTCGTCACGTTTCCTTGCTGCTGGATCGTGATCTGGTCAATGAAACTGAAGAATATTCGACTTTATCTGGTTATGTATTGTTCCATATGGCACGTTTACCACATAGCGGTGAAAAGTTTGAAGCAGATGGGCATATCTTTGAGGTCGTGACGATGGACGGTCATAAGATCGATAAAGTGCATATCATTCCGCAGCTTCCTGCACAGGACTAGATTCTAGCCAATGTTTGGCCTGTAAAGTTTGCTAAAATAGCCCGCATTGTCGGGCTATTTTTATGGAACTGAAATGTCAGAAGCATGTCCATGTGGACAAGGCGAATATCACAGTTGTTGTCAGCCACTGCATGTAGGGCAAAAGGTCGCAGAGACTGCACAGCAACTCATGCGTTCCCGTTACAGTGCCTTCGCCAAGCATGAAATCGATTACATCAAAACCACGACTGCGCTGGGTCAGCAACAAGCGCTGGACCTGCAGGCAATTAGTGAATGGAGTAAAGCCAATCAATGGTTAAAGCTTGAAATTGTTCAAGCCAATGAAAAACTAGATAAAAATCATGCCTTGGTCGAGTTTAAGGCACATTATCATGATGGCAAGCAGGCACAGGTGCATCATGAAGCTTCGCATTTTGTGAAGTTTGAAGGTCGCTGGTATTTTCTGGATCCGACTACAGACCATAACATCACCATGAAACAGGCCTGCATTTGTGGCTCGGGGAAAAAATTTAAGCAATGTTGTGCCGGATTCTTATAACTTTCACACAGATTTAGCTTAGAATAGCCGCCATCTCAAAGCCTCAGGTGGAAGCAGGGCGATGTTACTGACCGTCATCTATATTATTGCAATTACCGCTGAAGCCATGACCGGGGCACTGTCCGCTGGCCGGCGCAGCATGGACTGGTTTGGCGTGATGATTATTGCCTGTGTTACTGCACTGGGTGGTGGTTCGGTCCGCGATGTTCTGCTTGGACATTATCCCTTGACCTGGGTCAAGCATCCCGAATATCTGGTCCTGACCTGCTGCGCCGCCTTCGTTACTATCCTGATTGCCAAATGGATGCGACAGTTACGTAATGTCTTCTTGGTGCTGGATGCCTTGGGCCTCATTGGCTTTACCATTATTGGCTGCCAGATTGCCCTGGAAATGGGACATGGTTTTGTGGTCAGCGCTGTCGCGGGTGTTTTGACCGGTGTATCTGGCGGGATTTTGCGTGACATTTTATGTAATGACGTGCCGCTGGTGTTCCGCCGTGAACTGTATGCCAGTATTGCCTTTGTTTCAGTGATCTTTTACTGGTTATGTAGCCACTACGGCTTGTCGCAGGATCTGACCATTCTGTCTACCCTGATTTTTGGTTTTAGCTTACGTCTAATCGCCATCTATTTTGGTCTGGAAATGCCAAAATTCATTTATAAAGATGATGATGAGCACTCGGCATCTTCCAAAGACGAATCTTGATTTTTAAATGTATGAAGTGCGGCAATAAAAATAGCCGCATTCAGCTCAATTCGTAGTATAAAAAATATAAAGCAGCCCACCTGTTGAGAAAGCAGCATCTCCCGTTCCACCTGATCAGAGATTTTTGTTATGGATTTAGTTTCTCGCATACAACGCTTACCGATTGGTAGGTTTCACTACACCTTGCTGGTGGTGATTGGACTGGGCTGGATGTTTGATGCGATGGATACTGGATTGATTTCCTTTATCCTGGCCAAAATGGCTGAAGACTGGCAGATGACTGCGGATCAAAAAAGCTGGGTAGTGTCGATCGGTTTTGTCGGCATGGCGATCGGGGCGATTTGTTCAGGTGGCCTGGCAGACCGTTTTGGCCGTAAAACAGTCTTTGCTGCGACCCTGGTCATTTATAGCCTGGCCACTGCAGCTTGTGCTTTTGCACCGGATCTGACCTGGCTGCTGGTATTCCGTTTTATCGTCGGTTTGGGCTTGGGTGGTCAGCTACCCGTGGCCGTAACGCTGGTCAGTGAATATATTCCTGCGCATGTACGTGGCCGTTTTATTGTCTTGCTGGAAAGTTTTTGGGGGCTGGGCTGGCTGGTCGCGGCGCTAGTATCGCGCTTTATCATTCCAGATTTTGGCTGGCAAACCGCTTTCATGATTGGTGGCCTGCCTGCGCTGTATGCCATCGTGATCTGGAAAATGGTGCCGGAATCTATTCCTTTCCTGATTAACCGTGGCCGTATAGAGGAAGCTTCGGCACTGGTGAAAAAGATTGAGCGTCAATGTGGCGTTCAAGTCTATGAAATTTTTGAAGTGAAACCGGTCGCAGAGAAGCAGAATATTTCATTTTCCCAGTTATGGTCGGGTATCTTTGCGCGCCGTACGCTTATGCTCTGGCTGATCTGGTTCGGTATTATTTTCTCTTATTATGGCATTTTTACCTGGTTACCAAGTTTACTGGTCAAAGAAGGTTATAGCATTGTCCAGTCATTTGAATATGTGCTGATTATGATTCTGGCGCAGTTGCCCGGTTATCTGGTGGCGGCATGGCTGGTCGAAAAACTCGGTCGTAAGCCGACTTTGGCCGGCTTTATTGGCATGTGCGCGATTTCTGCCTATTTCTTTGGCCAGTCGGGTAGTGTTACTGAAATCGTGATTTGGGGCTGTCTGATGTCCTTCTTTAATCTCGGTGCTTGGGGCGTACTCTATACTTATACCCCGGAACAATATCCGACCAATATCCGTGCCTTTGGTTCAGGCTGGGCTGGCGCAGTAGGCCGGATTGGCGGTATCGCGGCACCTTTTGCCGTAACCCATCTGATGGGCATGCCCAATGGTTTCAGCTATGTCTTTACCATGTTTACGGCAGTTCTGGTGGCTGTCGCGATTGTGATTCTGGTCCTGGGTGAAGAAACCAAGGGCAAGACCTTGGAATCGATGGGCTTATAAACAGAATGATTTTTTAGTTGCTTAGGGCCTATAAAGTGGATATTTTTAGGCCATAAGACACAAATTGTCGCGCTGAACGATTTGATGCCCTTGTGTCATCTACAGCCACGACTTAGCATAAGAAACATTGATACAAAAACGAATTATTTAGGACTATAGGTTGTTATGACAAGCCTTGCGCATCATGCGACAGAAAACCGCTCCGTAGCAGAATTTACCGAACAAGCTTATCTGAATTACGCCATGTACGTGATTATGGATCGGGCACTCCCTCATATTAGCGATGGCCTGAAACCGGTACAGCGCCGGATTGTCTATGCCATGAGTGAGCTGGGCCTGAAATGGACCAGCAAACCGAAGAAATCGGCACGTACTGTTGGTGACGTATTGGGTAAATACCATCCGCATGGTGACTTGGCCTGTTATGAAGCCATGGTGCTGATGGCACAGCCCTTTAGTTATCGTTACCCGTTTATTGAGGGACAGGGCAACTGGGGTTCACCCGATGATCCAAAGTCTTTCGCAGCGATGCGTTATACTGAAGCCAAGCTTTCCCAGTACAGTGAACTATTACTGTCTGAGCTGGGTCAGGGCACCTGTGAATGGCAGGACAACTTTGATGGTTCGATGAAAGAACCGGTGAACTTGCCGGCCCGTGTACCGAATATTTTGCTGAATGGTACCACTGGCATTGCAGTCGGTATGGCCACTGACATTCCACCACATAACCTGCGTGAAGTGGTCAAAGGTACGATTGCGCTGATTCGTAATCCGAACCTGACCGATGAAAAAATCGCAGAATATATTCCTGCGCCAGATTTGCCGACCAAAGCCGAAATTATCACCCCGCCTGCTGAACTGTTAAAAATTCAAACCACAGGTCGTGGCAGCTACCGCATGCGTGCGGTTTATAGCGTCGATAAAAACGAAATTATCATCACCGAACTGCCTTATCAGGTGTCAGGTTCCAAAATCATCACCCAGATTGCCGATCAGATGCAGGCCAAAAAACTGCCACTGGTCAGCGATGTACGGGATGAATCGGATCATGCCAATCCAACCCGTTTAGTGATTGTTCTGCGTTCGAATCGTATTGATGCCGAATCGGTGATGAGTCACTTATTTGCTACGACTGATCTGGAATCCAGCTACCGCGTCAACATGAACATGATTGGTGCGGATGGTCGTCCACAGGTGAAATCGATTCGTCGTATTTTGCTGGAATGGATTGAGATCCGTAAAACCACGGTAACGCGCCGTCTGCAATATCATCTGAACAAGATCGAAAAACGCTTGCATATTCTCGGTGGTCTGATCATTGCTTATCTGAATATTGATGAAGTGATTCAGATTATTCGTGAAGAAGATCAGCCAAAGCCGGTACTGATGCAGCGTTTTAATATTGACGAGATTCAGGCCGAAGCGATTCTAGAACTAAAATTGCGTCATTTAGCCAAGCTTGAAGAAATGGAAATGCGCCGTGAGCAGGAAGAACTGGAAGCAAAAGCGGCAGTAATTCGTGAACAACTGGCCAATCCAGAATCTTTAAAAAGCCTGATCATTTCTGAACTGAAAGACGATGCCAAGAAATTTGGTGATGATCGCCGTTCGCCAATCGTACAACGTGCCGAAGCTGCTGCAATTAATGAAACTGAAATGTTGCCGGCCGATCCGGTAACGGTGGTGTTATCAGAAGCTGGCTGGATTCGCTGTGCCAAAGGTCATGAAGTCGATGCAGAAAATCTGAATTTCCGTGCCGGTGATCAGTACTTGAGTCATGCACAGGGCAAATCCAATCAACGCGTTTATGTATTAGATGACACTGGCCGTAGCTATGCCTTGGCCATCAACACATTGCCATCCGCACGTGGTCTCGGTGAGCCGCTCAGTTCAAAACTGTCTCCTGGCAGTGGGGTGGGTTTTAAACAGGTTCTGGTGGCAGAGGATGAAACTGAAATTCTAGCGGCAAGTAATAAAGGTTATGGTTTTAAAACCCAGGCCAAGCAGCTGGATACCAGTGCCAAAGCGGGGAAAGCTTTCCTGAATTTATCTGAAGGGGCAGAGGTCATGAACCTGCAGCCACTCGATGATGCCACGCATGTTGCACTGCTCAGTTCAGCAGGACGCCTGTTGATTGTCGATTTAGCAGAATTACCTGTATTGAACAAAGGTAAAGGAAATAAATTGATACAACTTGAAGATAGTGATCAAATTTTGTCCATGACAATATTGAAGCTTGATGAAATAATTCAAGTGCTTGCAGGACAACAGCAGTTAAAATTAAAAGGGGATGATTTGCGCAAATATATCGGTAAGCGCGGTGCAAAAGGACAGCTTTTACCACGCGGATATCAAAAAGCAAATAAACTGTTGATTCAAAGATAAGACTAGCATCCATCCTGGGAAATACGTTATATATGAACAACGATTCAACAAGATGGATGCAATATCGCACATATACAAGTCTAAAAATGGCGTGTGATATTGAAAAAAACAGTTGAAATACTAAGGATTATGATTGGAGAGATGGCCATTATGGAAAAAATTTGGTTTGCTGAATACCAAAAAACAGGGATTCCAGAAACAGTAGAATTACCAGCAGAAAATACTTCTCTAGTAGATATTTTTGAGCGTAATTTCCAAAAATTCGGCTCGCGTGATGCCTTTATCTTTATGGATAAGGCCATGACTTTCAATGAATTGGAAGAGGCGAGCCGTAAGTTTGCAACTTATCTACAAAGCTTGGGGTTGGCAAAAGGCTCACGTGTGGCAGTGATGATGCCAAACGTTCTTCAGTATCCGGTTGTGGCACTTGGGGTGTTCCGCGCAGGTTTGGTATTGGTTAACGTGAATCCACTGTATACATCACGTGAACTTGAGCATCAATTAAATGATTCTGGTGCTGAAGTGCTGGTGATTATTGAGAACTTTGCTTCTGTTTATCAAGCGATTATTGGTAAAACACCAGTGAAGCATGTCGTGGTCGCTTCTGTCGGTGACATGCTGGGTGCCTTGAAAGGAACACTGGTGAACTTTGTATTGCGTTCTGTACGCAAGCAAATTCCAGCTTGGGATATTCCAGGCCATGTGAGATTTAATGCGGCGTTATCTAAAGTTAACCCAAGTAACTATAAACGCCCTGAATTGACCCTTAGTGATACAGCAGTTCTTCAGTACACAGGTGGTACGACGGGTGTATCTAAAGGCGCTGAACTGACACATCGTAACCTGGTTGCGAACATGTTGCAGTGTGACGGTATCTTCCAGAGTAAATTTGGTGCGCAAGATGGCCAACCAGATGACCGTATTTTCTGTGCCTTGCCGCTTTATCATATCTTTGCATTCATGGTATGCGCACTTTACGGTATGTACAAAGGTCAGGCGAACGTTCTGATTCCAAACCCGCGTGATTTACCTGCGGTGATGAAAGAACTACGCAAATACCAACCGACTTTCTTCCCGGCAGTGAACACGCTGTTCAATGCGCTGGTAAACAATGAAGAGTTCAAGCAACTTGATCATAGCAAACTGAAAATGGCGATGGGCGGCGGTATGGCCGTACTTCCTTCTACCGCAGCAGCATGGAAGAAAGTTACCGGAACCAATATCGTTGAAGGTTATGGCTTGTCTGAAACTTCTCCGGTGGCAACAGCAAACCCACCTGCGTCTGAAGAATTCAGTGGCACTATTGGCATTCCATTGCCATTGACTGAAGTGGCTATTCTGGATGATGAAGGCAATGAAGTTCCACTGGGTGAGCAAGGTGAAATTTCAATCCGTGGTCCTCAGGTCATGAAAGGCTACTGGAACCGTCCAGATGAAACTGAAAAGGTCATGGTGAATGGCTTCTTCCGTACCGGTGATATCGGTGTTATGGATTCACGTGGTTATGTGAAAATTGTAGATCGTAAGAAAGACATGATTCTAGTGTCTGGTTTTAACGTCTATCCATCTGAGATTGAAGAGGTTGTAGCAACTCATCCAAAGGTACTGGAAGTGGCTGCGATTGGTGTGCCAGATGAAAAATCAGGTGAAGTGCCAAAACTGTTTGTTGTGAAAAAAGATCCGTCTTTAACCACAGAAGAAGTTTTAGCATTCGCTAAAGAAAACCTGACCGGTTATAAACGTCCACGTTATGTCGAGTTTATGGATGAATTGCCAAAATCAAACGTAGGTAAAATCCTGCGTAAAGATTTACGTAAAACAGCCTAATACCTGTAAGAAAAAAAAGCGCCATCAGGCGCTTTTTTTGATTTGGACTTTTTATTTTTTCATTAACCAGCGATCAAAATAAGGACGACCTACGCCGACTACTCCCAAGAAAATAAACATGGTACCGAACTGGCGGGTAAATCCGGTTTGATTAAAGCTGCCATAACTTAGAATGTTGTCGATCAAGCAATACACCAGAATCGCGACCAGCCAGTGCCAGAGAGGCATACGCTTGATACCTACGAAATAAAAGGCAATCCATAAAATGGCAAAGGTAAAGATTGGCGACCAGATATTCATATTGGCACAAATGACGGCCATCAGAAATGCCACAATCGGCAGGACAATTTTTAATACGCGATCCACTTGACATTGATGCTGGCGTTGTTTCTCGAGGACATCGAACATTTCATTTTGATCAGGCGCGACCATAGTGAATCCTTAACAAGTAATAAAAAGCACTCTATTTAACAAAATTTATTCACGAAATGCCATGCTATGATAGAGATAAAATTTTCATGAGAAAAAACAGATGCACAGCATTAGTGGGGTTATTTATCTCATTTTGGCCGCTTGTCTTATGCCTTATGTGTTTACATTGATTGCAAAAAAATCAGCAGGCTTCAGCAGCAAAGACAATCAGAACCCACGGGCATTTTTAGAAAAGTCTTCAGGCTTGGCCAGTCGTGCCAATGCTGCCCAACAGAATAGCTTTGAAAGTTTGCCACTCTTTATTGCTGCCATTTTAATGGCAGAATATATGGTGGTGCCGCAAAATGTAGTGATGACGTTTGGTGTGGCTTATCTGGTTTTTCGTGTGTTGTACGGAATCTGCTATTTGGCCAACTGGGCGACTTTACGCTCCATTGTATGGTTGCTCTCGATGTTATGTCCTGTGACCTTATTGCTGCTGATCATCAAGTTGGTTTAAGTCATCAGGTCTGCGGACATATTTACAGTTCGATATTTTAAAATCCAAAAAAATCTTTAAAAACCGTTATAATTGTCGCGGTTTTTTAAAAGATATAACTTGTTAAAGAGTGATGCTATGAGCTACAGCAATATCCCAGCGGGTAAAGATGCGCCAAACGATATCTATGTGATCATCGAAATTCCTGCAAATGCAGCACCAATCAAATACGAAATCGATAAAGATTCTGATGCGTTATTTGTAGACCGTTTCATGGGTACAGCAATGTTCTACCCAGCAAACTACGGTTATGTACCAAACACACTATCGCTTGATGGTGACCCATTAGACGTACTGGTTGTAACGCCTCATCCAGTAGAGCCAGGTTCAGTCATTCGTTGTCGTCCTGTCGGTAAATTGAACATGGAAGATGACGGTGGTGTTGATGCGAAACTGGTTGCAGTTCCACATGACAAACTGACCCCAATCTACAAAGATGTTCAGGAATATACTGATCTTCCTCCATTGTTGATCAGCCAGATCGAACATTTCTTTCAGCACTACAAAGATTTAGAGCCAGGAAAATGGGTTAAGTTAAGTGGTTGGGAAGGTGCTGATGTTGCGAAACAAGAAGTACTGGACTCAATTGCTGCTTATGCAGAAGCAAATAAATAATTGCTTTTTGTCGTCCAGGTTTTAACTTTTTAAAGCCTGGAATAAAAAAACCTGCACATTGTGCAGGTTTTTTTATGGCTTGAAATTCGTGTGAATTAGAATAATTTCACAGGAATGTCTAACCAGATACGCCATTCATTAGTGTCACCAATGTAGTTTCCGTATTGGTATTCATCACTCGCACGGTAGTATGAGTGACGTACACGTAAGCTGCTATCTTTAGCAAAACCAGATTGAACTGTATATTTTACCTGATTAAAGAATTCACGTTCTTGAGCATCACCAGTGATTAATTGAGAGCGATCATTTTGATTAGCAACATCAATATCCCAACCATATACAAATGCAGAAGTCCAAGATAGGCCAGGAACATTCATTGCACTGAAATCGTAAGTGTATTGAAGCTGTGCTGATTTTTCATCATTACCAATGAAGTCAGACAGGTATGAGTTCGGCATATAAATGGTTTGATGACCATCACCTACACCTTGACCTAAACCATAGTCATAACCTGTATTACCTGTATTTTGTTGGTAAGCTAGCATGACATTGTGTGGGCCTTTATTATAGGTCGTAGAAATTGCCCAAATATTGTTGCTTAACTTATTTAGATCATTTGTGGTATGCGAATAAGTGTATGCACCACCATCTGACTTTTTATCCCAATCAGTATGATAGCCACTAAAGTCATGAGTTAAAGTACTACCATTCGCCAATGCATAACTATAGTTTGCATTAACATAATGACGCTCTAGGCGGTCTTTAATGTCTGTACCATAGTAAGAAGCATTCACTGCATCATTAAATTTGTATTTTGCACCCCAAACTATTGCGCGATCCAATTCATTACCATCAGATTTGATCTGGCTTGAACGCTGGTTTTCAGTAAATTTACCAGCAACGAGGCTTAAGTTTTCGATTTCATTACTTTGAACCAATACGCCAGTATAGTATTCAGGCACTAAACGCGCAGTATTGCTTGCAAGTACAGGTAAGTCTAAAACCTGAGTACCGTAAGTCGCAGTCGTATTTGATACACGAGCTTTCACATATGCACCGCCACGAGCCCAGTGGTCATAAGCATCTTTAGTACCATCAGCATTATTTTGAGGGTGGACTGGGATCATATCATTGCCAGTATGACCATTTTCACCCAATTTAAATGAAGCATCACCAATAATACCAGCACCAAAGCCTACAGTACCTTGAGTAAAGCCAGAGTCTAGTTTAACAATCGCAGTTTGTGCAAATGAGCTCGTATCTGGTACGTTATTTTTCTTGTCACGGTGCAAATAGCCGGTACGGAAAAGTACAGAACCTTCAGCATCTTCTACAAAACCTTTAGACTCGCTTTGCTCGCTAGCGAAAGCGGTAGAAACCAAAGCAGCCTGAATCAAAACTGCTAATGTTAATTTTTTTGAATTTTGCATTGGGAAGAGAGCCTTATACAAATTGATCGGAATTTTTTAGGAATTGTATAAGAATTGCTGAAAAAATGTCATTTTTTATTGGATATATTCCACTAAAGTTTAGATTTTTTTAACTCAAATTAAACAATAGCAAGTATTCAAGGTGGTTAATTTCTAACCTATCGGTAAAAATTGAGTAAAAACATAATTTTATTGGAAGGTATAAATGATATTTCTGAAGTGGTGAAATGAATGTGATTAGCTTGTTTATTTTGAAACGTGCGAAAAATATGATCAAAAATTACGCACTACTTTTTAGCACAAATTTTAATCATTACAAAAATAGAATCAAAATGGGGCAAATCGTAAATGATTATGTATAAGTATTAAAAAAGTGAAGAAATACCCTTAAATACATTTATTTAAGGGAAAGCCTAGATAATTCAATTTTTCATAATTTAAATTTTAATTTAAAAACAATGATTTAAATTTTATTTCTCTTTTTAGATTTATTATTTTGGTTCCTTTTAGCCAGATTGGCATAGCTCTTGCAAATTTTGAGCTTGAGTTTAATCAATGATCATAAAAACGTCTCAGACGATCTGGGGGGAGCCACACAATGAAATTAACATTAAAAGTATTATCTCTTGCTTTATTGGGCGCTGTATCTTCTTTTACTTTTGCTGAAGAACCTGTTGCTGAACATACGGTATCTGGAAATATCAGCGTACTTTCGAGCTATAACTTGCGTGGTATTACTAACATTCCTGAAAATAGCGGCGCTACCTTACAAGGTGGACTTGATTATAACCATGCGTCTGGCTTCTATGCAGGTTGGTGGGGATCTACGCTAGATTACACTTTGTCTGAAGAAGGACGTGATGCTTTCGAAAATAACTTCTATGCTGGCTATAGCCATGCAGTCAATGATGACTTAGGTTTAACGATCGGTACGACCTACTATTATTATTATGAATCTGATGTCAATTCTGATGGATTTGAGCTGTTACTGGGTATGAGCTATAAAGATTTGGGCGTTACAGCACAAACTCTTCTTGAAGATACTACTTGGGGCAATGCAGGTGATACCTATTTAAAAGCTACTTATAGCTATGCTTTACCACAAGATTTCAGCTTGGATACAGCTTTAGGCTTATACGCTTATGAAAAATCAGGTGACTTTATTGAAGGAACTACAGAAAGTTTTGGTTTCCGTCATTTTGACATCGGTTTAAGCAAGCCACTTGGTGACACAGGTGTAACTGCAAGCATGAATTATATCTTGGGTGGTTATGATCGTTTTGATGAAAAACAAAAGAATAAAGTCGTATTTGGACTGGGTTATAGCTTCTAATCCTCTTTAGATAAAAAGGCGACCTTAGGTCGCCTTTTTTTAATGATCTAAATCTGCTGCTGCCCGCGATAAGACAGGGCCTCCGAAAGATGCTGACTTTGAATATCTGGACTTTGATTTAAATCGGCAATGGTGCGTGCAACACGCAAGACCCGATGATAGCCGCGCGCTGATAAATTCAGTTTTTGCTGAGCCATTTCAAGCATATTCTGAGCAGACTGATCTAATGCGGCATATTGCTCTAACTGCTTTGGACTCAAACTCATATTCAAGGTATTTTGCCGTTGCATCTGAATTTCATAGGCTGCAATGACGCGTTGTCTAACCGTTTCTGAGTTTTCTGTAGGTCGATTGTCCTGTAATTCATGCGCTTGTAATGGCGGTACATCAATATGCAAATCAATCCGATCCAGCAACGGGCCTGAAATCCGGTTCTGATAGCGTTTAATACTTTCGGGTGAACATTGGCAGCGGATATCTTGATTGAATGCATACCCACATGGACATGGATTCATGGCAGCCACCAACTGGAAATTAGCCGGAAAGGTAATTTGGCGTGATGCCCGGGAAATGACGATTTCCTTGGCTTCCAAAGGCTGACGTAGAACCTCCAGCACTTTGCGGTCGAATTCAGGCAGTTCGTCCAGAAATAAAACCCCTAAATGTGCCAGGGTAATTTCTCCTGGCTTGGGGTGTGAGCCGCCACCGACCAATGCCACCGCAGAAGCAGTATGGTGTGGTGCTCGAAACGGCCGTTGTCCAAAAGGGTGATTGGCATTCGCCACCGAATAAATACTGGCCACTTCCAGATTTTCCTGCGTCTTTAAGGGCGGCAAAATACTGGCCAATCGAGAAGCCAGCAAGGTCTTGCCTGTTCCGGGTGGGCCTCGAAACAGCAGGGAATGACCACCTGCCGCAGCAATTTCCAAGCCACGCCGTGGTCGTAATTGTCCTTTTACATCCGCCAGATCAAACTTATAAAAATGGTCTGTATTGAGTGGACTGGCTTCTATTTGCGGTAAGCGCTGCGCTTGGGAAAGATGTTCACACACTTCTTTTAAATGATTGGCTGCAAAGACTTTAAAGTCTGGGAGCTGACAGGCTTCCTGTGCATTGGGGCCAGGCAAAATCAGTTGATGCTGGTCACTTTGACAGGCAATGGCAATACTTAAGGTGCCGCTGACAGGACGTAATTGACCATCGAGGGCCAATTCTCCAATAAATTCAAGATGCTCGGTGCAATTTTCAGGCAGCTGCCCAGAGGCCACTAAAATACCTAAAGCAATCGGTAAGTCCAGACGTGAGCCATCTTTTGGCAGATCTGCAGGGGCCAGATTAATGGTCAGACGTTTGGTTGGAAATTGAAAGCCGCTATTCAAAATGGCAGAACGGACCCGGTCTTTACTTTCACGTACCGCCGCTTCGGGAAGCCCCACTATAGTGAGCGAAGGCATACCCGAACTGACATGAACTTCGACTTCAATTAAAGGCGCATGCAGGCCCAGCAAGCCTCGCGTATAAATTTTGGCAAAAGACATTATTATTGTTCCAATTTGGTGCGTTATTTTTATAGTTCTGGTGTCTTTTATGCACTGTAGTTGTGCTTATTTTTTGTTCGAAATTCTCTCTTCTAATGCTTCCACCTGTTTGAGCAAATCATTCAGGCGATGATTGGCATTATTTAGGGCAGTACGCTGACGTTCTATTTCTTCTTTAGACACCAAATCCATTTTCGCCACAGCTTCATTTAACAAGGCACGGATATTATGTTCCAAATCTTTCTTAGGTTGTTCGACTTGCTGCAAAATTGCTTGTAATAAAGTTTCAATCATTGTCTGATCCATCGCCGTAGAAAGGAACCGACAGTTTAGCATTGCTAAAATGCAGACTATAGTATTTCAGACAAAATATAGACTTATTCGATTAAAGATATTGTAAAAATCCACATAAAAAATGTCTATTTTTTGAAGATTCAAAGTCTTTATCCGTATAAAATAAGGTATAAATAAACCACATGCCGGGCTTTCTAATTTCCCCCGACCTTAGGAATCTTGGCATGAAATTTGAACGTAAAACCTTACTGGTGAAATAAGCCGAAGGAAAACAAACATGAAGCTCGTAACTGCAATTGTAAAACCTTTTAAATTAGATGATGTTCGCGAAGCATTGTCTGAAATTGGTGTTCAAGGCATCACTGTAACTGAAGTGAAAGGCTTTGGTCGTCAAAAAGGCCACACTGAACTCTATCGTGGTGCTGAATACGTTGTAGATTTCTTGCCGAAAGTCAAAATTGAAATCGCGATTAGCGATGAAATGGTAGACGCGGTGATTGAATCTATTACTCGTGTGGCGAGCACTGGAAAAATCGGTGACGGAAAAATTTTCGTGACTAACTTAGAACAAGTCATCCGTATTCGTACAGGTGAAACAGGTGCAGACGCTGTCTAACTTGGCACGAAGTTTGCTGAGTACCTAATAACTCACAAAAACTTGGTTGGGGGATACGAATGAAAAAAATGCTACTTGCGTTCGGCATGGCCGGCGCTCTTTTTGGTGGTTCTGTTGCATGGGCTGAAGAAGCTGCAACAGCAACAACACCGACAGAAGAAATTGTGCTTGTTGAAGAAGCAGGCGATACAACAAATACAACAACAGACACTACAGCAGCAATTGCTGAAGCCGCGCCAGTTGAAGCTGCAGCACCTGCAGAAGAAGAACCAACGCTAGATACCGGCGATACCGCTTGGGTTTTAACCTCTACCGCTCTAGTTTTACTCATGACCATTCCTGGCTTGGCGCTATTTTATGGCGGTATGGTCCGTAAGAAAAACGTTCTGGCGACGATGGCACATAGCTTTATTGCTGCGGCGGTGGTGAGTATTGCCTGGGTGATTATTGGTTATACCCTCGCTTTCGGTGAAGGCAATGCCTTTATAGGTGGCCTGGACAAGTTCATGCTGGCCGGTATTACCACAGAGGCGCTTTCAGGCACGATTCCTGAAATCCTGTTTGTGATTTTCCAAATGACCTTTGCTATTATTACGGTTGCCATCATCAGCGGTTCGATTGCAGAACGTATGAAATTTGGTGCTTTCGTTGCTTTCATCGCCCTTTGGGTGGTGATTGTCTATGCACCAATTACCCACTGGGTATGGGGTGGCGGCTGGTTAGCTAACGATGGTGCGCTTGATTTTGCCGGTGGTACGGTTGTACATATCAACTCGGGTGTTGCTGGTCTGGTAGCAGCGTATATGCTGGGCAAACGTATGGGATTGGGTCGTGAATCTATGGCACCACATAACCTGACCCTTACTGTAATTGGTGCATCTTTACTCTGGGTAGGCTGGTTCGGTTTCAACGGTGGTTCTGCATTAGGTGCCAACGGTTCTGCAGGCTATGCTTTGATCGTGACTCAAGTCGCAGCGGCAGCAGCAGCCATTTCTTGGTTAATCACTGAAAAACTGGCACGTGGTAAAGCTTCTGTACTGGGCGGCGTATCGGGTGCAGTTGCTGGTCTGGTGGTCATTACTCCAGCTGCAGGTTTTGTGACTGTAGGCGGTGCATTGGCGATGGGTCTGATCGGTGGTGTGGTGTGTTTCTGGGGGATTACAGCACTGAAACGCGTATTGAAAGCCGATGATTCTTTAGATGCTTTTGGCTTGCATGGTGTAGGTGGTATTGTCGGTGCGATTTTAACCGCGTTCTTTGCTAGCGAATTCATCATGGGTGACAATGCCCCTGCCAATGTCATGCATCAGCTTTGGGTGCAAGTGGAAGGTGTACTGGCGACAATTGCTTACTCTGCGATCATGACCTTCATTATCCTGAAAGTCATCGACTTGATCATTGGAATCCGTGTGGCATCTGATGATGAGCGTATGGGTCTGGATTTAAGCCAACATGGCGAACGTGTCGAATAATAATAAATACACCATAATCAATATATAGTGTAAAACAGCCCGAATGGGCTGTTTTTTTTCTATATGTTGCGTAAAACTCTACAAAGTTTGTAATTTTTGCTACACTCGGAATCCATCTGGATTTGTTCAATTAAACCGCTATGCATTGCCCATTTTGCAATACTGCAGACAGTAAAGTGATTGATTCACGCCTGGCAGCTGAAGGCTGTCAGATTCGTCGTCGCCGTGAATGTGTCAGTTGTAATGAACGCTTCACTACCTTTGAAAGCTATGAAGTGGTGATGCCGCGCGTCATCAAGTCGGATGGCAAAAATGAACCTTTCGATGAAGCCAAACTACGTCGTTCCCTGATGCATGCCTTGCAAAAACGCCCGGTGACCCAGGAGCAGATTGAAACAGTGCTGAGCGATATTCAGCTACAGATTCGCCGTCTGGGTGAGCGTGATGTGAAATCACGTACCATCGGTGAAATCGTGATGCAGTCTTTATTTGCTCTGGATCATGTTGCCTATGTGCGTTTTGCTTCGGTCTATCAGGATTTTCAGGATGTTGAAGCTTTTCGTCATCAGATTGAACAGATGCAACAACGAGAATTACAAGAATAAGCATGGTTGAACTGAATCAAGATCAAGTCTGGATGCGCCGGGCCATTGAATTGGCTCGTCAAGGGCAATATTCCACCAAACCGAATCCGAATGTCGGCTGCGTCATTGTTAAAGATGGTGTGATTGTTGGAGAAGGTTTTCATCCTCAAGCCGGCCAGCCACATGCTGAAGTGTTTGCGTTGCGTCAGGCCGGTGAACAGGCACGTGGTGCAACCGCTTATGTGACTTTAGAACCTTGTGCGCATTATGGCCGTACGCCGCCTTGTGCCAAAGGTCTGGTGGAAGCAGGTGTGGCTAAAGTTGTCGTGGCCTGTCCTGATCCCAATCCGCTAGTGGCCGGAAAGGGCGTACAGATCCTGAAAGATGCGGGCATTGAGGTAGACGTTGGCATCTGTGAAGATGAAGCGCATGAGCTGAATCAAGGTTTCCTGAAAGCCATGGCGACTGGCATGCCTTATGTGCGTTTAAAAATTGCCTCAAGCCTGGATGGCCGTACCGCAATGGCATCGGGTGAATCGAAATGGATTACCGGTGTGGAAGCGCGTCAGGATGTACAGCATTGGCGTGCGATTTCAGGCGCAGTGATCACCGGAATTGATACGGTTCTTGCGGATGACTGTGAACTGAATGTGCGTCAACTGGATGGCCTTGAAGATATCAAGACTGTGGTGCAACCGAAACGGATTATTCTGGACCGTCAGGGGCGTTTACCACTCAACGCAAAAATTTTAGTGCAACCTGAAACAGTGATGGTCATGGGGCCATTTCGTCAAGAGCTTGCAGACCTGGGTGTGCTACACTTGCCGGTACAGCCTTTAGCAGAATTATTAAAGCAACTGGTTCAGCAGCATCAGATTTATGATGTCCTGGTGGAAGCAGGGGCGACCTTATCTACGGCATTTTTACAACAAAAATTGGTTGATGAACTGATCAGTTACGTTGCACCGACCCTATTGGGTCAGTCTGCGCGTACCATGTTTAATGCAGAGTTTAGCCATATGGCCGAACAACTCCGATTTAAGCTGCGCGATGTAACTCGCTTAGGTGATGACGTGCGCTTCAGGCTAATTCCTTTTCAAGAGACACTATGAGTTCAGAGTCTACGGTTTATCATAAACGTCGCCATGCGGCACGTACCACCGATGAATATCTTTTCCATCAGCTGGTTCCTTATCTAGGTAACAAACGCCGTTTACTGCATTTAATTCTGGAAGCGTTGGAAAGTACAGGAACCCTGAAACGTAGCGATGGTCGTGCGCCGATTTTTGCTGACTTTTTTGCAGGTTCAGGCGTGGTCTCGCGCTTGGCCCGTCAGAATGGCTATCGTGTGATTGCCAATGACTGGGAGCCGTATAGCCACGCGCTGAATCATGCGGTACTGGCCTGTACTGAAGCACCGGCATTTAAAGAACTCGGTGGCTATCAGAAAGCGATTGATTATCTGAACCGTCTGCCGGAAGTTAAAGGCTGGGTGACGCATAACCTGTGTCCGCGTAATGATGAAATTTATGATCCAGCCCGTGATCGTTTGTTCTTTAAACGTCGTAACGGCATGCGTATTGATGCCATCCGTCAGCAGATTGCAGCCTGGCAGGCACAAGGTGCAATTGATGATGTGGAAATGTCTGCCTTGCTGGCACCCTTGCTGTATTCCGCCAGTTTTGTCAGCAATACTTCAGGCGTTTTCAAAAGCTTTCATCATGGCTGGGGCGGGAAAACCCAAACTGCGCTGGAACGGATTGAATCATTGCTGTGGCTGACTCCAAGCCGTTTTTGCGAGTCGGATCAGAAAAAGGGAATGGCCGCAGAAATGTGGTGTGTCGATGCCCAGCATCTGGCCAACCAGATGAGCGGCTTTGAAGTAGATGTAGCTTATCTGGATCCACCGTATAATCAGCATGCTTATAGCAGTAATTATCATGTGCTGAATGCGCTGACCTTATGGGATCAGGCCGATTTACCGACTCCGGATACCAAGGGCTTTAAGAGCGGGATTGACCGGGCATGGCGCAAAGAGCGTCCGAGCCAGTACAATTCCTCTAAATATGCCAAAGAAGCTTACGAGAGCCTGTTGGCCACCATCAATGCACGTTTCATTCTGACCAGTTATTCAACTGACGGTAATATCAGCGCTACCGATTTGTTACAGGCCAATCTGAAACGTGGCCGGGTGACCTTGCTAACCCAGGATGTGCCGCGTTATCGTGTTAGCAAACAGCGCCAGTCTGAACGTGCCCGCGTGCTGGAATTTATTGTGATTACCGATACCCACGCCAAGTCAGGTCCACCGATCCGTCAATTACTCAGCCAGCTGCATCATTATGCAGAATTGGGTGGTGTGGATACGACCGGCGTTAGTACCCAGTTGGCCCTCTGGTAAAAGAATTGAAAAGGAAATAAAAATGTTTACAGGTATTATCGAAAGCCTCGGCAAAGTCGAAAGTCTGCAAAGCGTTGGCGGCGATGTACGTTTACGCATCCAGACCGATCTGGACATGTCTGATGTACATCTAGGTGATTCTATCGCGACCAATGGTATCTGCCTGACCGTGATCGACTGGGGCGAGAACTGGTATGCGGCTGATGTTTCCCGTGAAAGTCTGAACCGGACCACGCTCGGCACCTGGAAAGCCGGTCAACCTGTCAATGTTGAAAAAGCCATGTTGCCGACTACGCGTTTTGGCGGTCATATTGTGTCAGGTCATGTCGATGCAGTCGGCGAGATCACGCTGGTTCGTGAAGATGCCCGCTCGATTTATTATGAAGTGACTGCGCCTGCTGAAATTGCCAAATACCTGGCAGAAAAAGGCTCGGTTACAGTTGATGGTATTAGCCTGACGATTAATCATTTGCGTGGCAGTGTGATCAGTCTGAACCTGATTCCGCATACCGCTGAACGGACCAATATCGGTACCTGGAAAGTCGGTAGCAAGGTCAATCTGGAAGTGGATGTATTGGCACGTTATATCGAGCGTTTATTGCTCGGTGATAAAGCCGCTGAAACCACTGAACAATCAAAAATCAGCATGGATTTCCTGGCTGAAAATGGTTTCTTAAAATAAGAGAAATGTTGATTTACTGAACAGTCTGATTGAAAAATTAGACTGTTTTTTTATTTTTCGGGATAATCAGCAGTTCAACTTGCAAATATTGCCTTGGTGGACGGGTCGAATGCTCGATTTTTTACTTAACTTGGAACAGTCATTGCCGCTATTGCTCGATCAATATGGGGTATGGATTTATGCAATCCTGTTTCTGGTGATTTTTGCAGAAACCGGTTCAGTGTTTTTCTTTTTCCTGCCCGGCGACAGTCTATTGCTGGCTGTGGGAGCTTTGTGCGCCAGCAGCGATCTGGTGACCCTGCATTCGATGGGGCTGTTGTTATTCACTGCCTCGGTGTTGGGCTATAGCGTGAATTATTACACCGGAAAAGTTCTCGGTTTAAAATATTTCAATCAACATTCACGTTATTTCAAGCCGGAATATATGGTGAAAACCAATCACTATTTTATGAAACATGGCGGTAAAACCATTTTAATTGCACGTTTTATTCCCTTTGTCCGCTCATTTGGCCCTTTTGCCGCCGGCTCAGCGCATATGAGCTTTGCCACATTCAGCTTTTATAATATTGCGGGTGGCATCCTCTGGATTGGCACTTTATTAAGCATTGGCTATCTGCTTGGAAATGCTGCCTTTATGCTGGCAGATTTTTTCTAAGACGCAACATAGAAGACAAAAAAGCCCGAATTTTCGGGCTTTTTTAATCTGAAAGGATCATTTAAATATTGCGTGGCTGGTCAGAAAATTCTGAATTTTTCAGCATATACTCGATTTCTTCTTTGGCCGCCGCACGCATTTTTTCACGAAGTGCATTCACGGTCTGTTCAATCACGGTTTCTGCCTCAAGTTCCAGACGTAAACGCACACTTTCTAATTCGGATAAAATGGACTGGTCCTCAATCTGGATGCGACCTTTGGCAAAATCAAAAGTCGTTTCAGGATTTTTTGCATAACGTGCGACATAGTGCTGCACTTCAGCCTCTAGATGCGTATTTATTTCAGCAAGCACCTGACTCTGTTCGCTAAATTTACGCTGTTCCTCATGACGTAGCTGTTCTTGATAGGCCTGTTCTTCAGCACGTTTCTCGGCCAAGGCTTTTTCAAGCGCGAGCTGTTTGCGAATACGGGCTTCTTCAATTAATTCGGCCTTGCGCTGTGCATAGGCAGCTTCAATCTTGCGTTCAGATTCTTGCTGTAAGCGCTGGTCGCGACTCTGCCATTCTTCCAAAGACGTTTCTGGCTTTAAAATATCGCAGATCCGAGAGAGGTCATCGATAAAGGTCTGACGTACAGCTTCCGGCACATTTAACCAGCGCTGTTTAAAATCGGGACCTACATTTAATGCCACGTGCCTCTCCTTGTGGATGATATCGGTTAAAGCTTATGGGTGTCCGGCTCAATACCTAAACGACGATATTGCTTGAATTTTTCACGTCCCAGCTGTTTAGCCGTTTCATGGTTTTCAATGATCTCAATAATGTGACTAAATTTTGCGTAAGGTTCAAGTGCTTCCGGATTAAAATTGAAAATAATCCAGTCGGACTGTTCCGGCAGTGTTGCCGAAATACAGACTGTTGACTCAGGCTGGTCAATACCATGTGGAATAAAGCTGCTGGGGTCAAAACTCCACAAACGTTCATCTAGCTGCTGTTGCAATGCTGCATCGGCACATAATAACCAGATCCGCGCCGGCTGACGCAGAATCTTACGGCATAAACGACAAGTGCTGTCCACTTGTCGTTCAGGGCTTTTTTCAAATAAATAAAAGCTGACTTTAGCCATTGCTTTGAACGCGATTCGCCAGGAATTGCATTAATAATGGGACTGGACGGCCCGTTGCGCCTTTATTGGTACCTGAGTTCCACGCTGTGCCTGCAACATCGAGATGTGCCCAGCGATATTCACGGGTAAAACGTTGCAGGAAGCAGGCTGCAGTCACAGAACCGGCTTTTGGACCACCGATATTGCCAATGTCCGCAAATGGCGAGTCGAGCTGTTCCTGATAGTCATCCAGTACTGGCATACGCCATACCCGGTCAAATGAATGCTGGCCGGCAGCTTCTAGTTCTGCTGCCAGTTTATCATCTGGTGTGAACAGACCAGTTAGCACCGAACCTAAAGCGACCACACAGGCACCAGTTAAGGTTGCGATATCAATCACCAAAGCAGGGTTAAAACGTTTTACATAGGTCAAGGTATCACATAGCACCAGACGACCTTCGGCATCAGTATTCAGGATTTCAACCGTCTGACCGCTCATGGTCGTTACGATATCGCCAGGACGGGTGGCTTTGCCTGAAGGCATGTTTTCTGCTGCAGCGATGGTTCCCACCACATGTAGAGGTAAACGGGCTTCGCACAATGCACGCATTGTACCGAGTACAGAGGCTGCGCCGCACATGTCATATTTCATTTCGTCCATGCCTGCGCCTGGTTTAAGGGAAATACCGCCGGTATCAAACGTAATGCCTTTACCCACCAAGACTACCGGTGCTTCGCTACGCTCTGACTGATATTCCATGCTGATAATCCGACCAGGACGCTCTGAACCTTTACTTACCGCAAGGAAGGTACCCATGCCTAAATCTGCCATCTGCTGTTCATCTAGCACAGTGACTTTAAGCAGCTCCGGATATTCGGCCGCCAAAGCCACTGCCTGTTCTGCAAGATATTCAGGGAAACAGATATTGCCTGGGCGGTTACCTAGATCACGTGCCAGGTTTTGTCCGCTTTGCACCGCTTGTACCAGTTGCAACTGCTCGGTAGTTAAGACGCTATGGGTGGCAATCAGGTCGATCTGCTCGAGCACAAATTCATTCTTCTTGGATTTATATTCATCATAACCATAGCTGGCCTGAGTCAGGAAGAGCGCAAACAGATAATGGAATTCTTGTGGAAGTTGTGTCAGATCTACAGAAATCTGTTTGAATTTTTTTTGAGTGACTTGAATAATAGTTTGCGCGATTTTTGCAAGTTTTGCCGGTTGCAGTTCAGCGACCTTGCCTAAACCAATTAGTGCTGCATGGCTGGACTGGCTCACCTGACCAATCAGGCTCAGGCTTTCCGCCAACGCTGCCTTGAATTGAGAGGCTTCAATTAATGTGTCTAAATTATTGATTTGATAGGTTGCGGTTGTATTCTGAAGTTGTTCTGAGTCAACTAAAATCAACAAAGATTGACTTGATCCATTCTCTGGGAATGACGTATTAATTGTAAGTTTCATATTCTGTTTTCACGCCTGTCTAGATGGGTAAATCATTCAGTCATTGAAACATTTATCCGAATAGATTTTCAATGGGCAGGGCGGCCTAGGTTTTATATTTTTGCTATTCGGGTAAACTAGCACTCGTTTTATGGACCTTATTTTGGAAGAATTAATTTGATTATTCGGCGTTATCTGGTCAAGCAAGTTGTCTCGACATCCTTGGTGGTGATTGCCTTATTGACCTTGATCATGATGGGCGGTCGACTGATCAAGTATTTTGGTGTCGCGGCGCAAGGCCGTCTGGATGCAGGCATTTTATTTAGCATTATTGGCTACCGTTTGCCTGAATTCTTGACCCTGATTCTTCCGCTCGGTTTCTTTATTGGACTGATGCTGGTGTTTGGCCGTTTATATGTCGACCATGAAATGGCCGTGATGAATGGCAGTGGCGTCAGTCGGCATCAATTGGCGCGTCTACTGGTGCCGATGACCCTGATGTTTTTGATTGCTCAGGCCGGATTGATGCTGTGGGCTGCGCCGTGGGGCATTCGCCAGTTTGAAGCCCTGACCACCAGTCAGGCGGTACGTACCGGCTTTGACCTGGTGCGACCGAAAGAATTTATCTCCTCTGGGCCCTATACCATTTATGCCGGTGACCTGTCAGAAGACCGTAAAAATTTAAAAGATATTTTCTTTTATCAGCGTGCGGAAAAAGAAGGCAAACCGGATGTGATGATTCTGGCGCAGGAAGCCACCCGAATTGAAGTACCGAATGATGCTGCCAATGTGGTCGATCTGGTTAATGGACGCCGTTATGAGATCTATCCGGGTACACCGCAATATACTCAAGCTGAATTTGAAAGCTATCGTCTGCGCTTAGAAAGCGATGAAGAAGCGCAATTTGCCAGTACTGAAGTTGAGGCCTTACCGACCTCGCAATTGTGGCAGAACCGTCAGGATCCTGTGGTGGCCAGTGAGTTGGGCTGGCGGGTGTTTGTTCCTTTTGCGATTCTGATTGCCCTGATTCTGGCTGTGGCCTTGTCTGAAGTGAGTCCACGACAGGGTCGATATCTCAAGTTATTTCCTGCCCTCATGATTTTTGCCAGTCTGATTGTGGCCCTGATGGCAGTGAAGACGCGGATCAGTAAAGAAGAAATGGGCATTTGGGCCTATCCATTGATTCTGATTGCCTATGCAATTGCGGGTGCCTTGTTCTCGCGTAAACAGAAATTAGGCCCGAAAATCAAGAAACAGATTCAGCGAGTGAGGTCTTAACAATGTTGGCACGTCGTATAGTTGCAAAACATGTGACCCAAACCACTGCGCTGGCGATGCTGGGTGCAACCGCGGTATTGGCGGGTTTACAGGTATTATTTACTTATCTGGGTGAGCTTGGTTCGCTCAAAGATGGTTATGGTGCCTGGGATGCCTTGAAATATGTGCTTTGGGGCGCACCAAATTATTTATATGAAATCCTGCCGATTTCTGCACTGATTGGTGCAGTTTTAGGTCTTGGTACATTAGCCTCGAATAGTGAGCTGATTGTGATGCGTTCGGTCGGCGTGAGCTTATGGCGTATTGTCGGGTGGGTGATCCGTTCAGCACTGTTGTTGGTGGTGTTGTCATTTGCCCTGAGCGAGTGGGTCATTCCTTATACCAATGAACAGGCCAAAGGCGTAAAAAGTGCCAGTAAAGCCGCTCAGCTCGGTGAAGTTCGTGGTTACTGGACTCGGGAAGGGCAGCGCTTTATTTATATCGATTATGCTAACTCGCAAGGTCAGTTGAAAAATGTGCAGATGCTGGACTTTGACCAGAACTATCGTTTGCGCGGTACCTTGCACGCAGATCAGGGCCAATTCGTCAAAGATGGTTCCTGGACGCTGGACAACACAGAGCAGTTCGATATTTTACAAAATGGCAATGCCACGCTGGTCAAGCAGCAACAGCAACCTTTAGCGCTGGCATTACAGCCCAAATATGTGCATATGGTGACGATTGATCCTGAAGATTTATCGCCGAGTCAACTGGTTAGTTTCATGAGCTATATGCATGAATACAGCCAAGTGCCGAAAACCTATCAGTTAGCCTTCTGGCAAAAACTCGGTTCGCCTTTTGCCCTGATCGCACTGGTGGTGATTGCCTGTTCATTTATCTTCGGGCCATTACGTCAGCAATCCATGGGGTTCCGTCTGGTGATTGCCTTATTTGCCGGCCTAGGTTTTTTCTATCTGCAGGACTTCCTCGGCTATGCCAGCTTGATTTACGCACCATCTCCGGCCTGGTTCGTGTTTATTCCGATTCTGATCATGTTCGGTATCGGCGTATACTTGCTGCATCGGGCACGCTAAACCATAGGAAAATAGAACAAATCAATCATCATGAGAGGCTTAAACCATATACGGGTCATGGCCTCTTTTTATAAACTTCGCTAAAATAGAGCGATTAATTCGTAGACGAACAGAGTATTTCATTATGACGGATGTAACTGCTGGCAAAATCCCTCATGTTTTGGTGATTATGGATGGTGTGGGTCATCGCGAAGCGGTCGAAGACAATGCGTTTTTAGCAGCTAAACGACCAAATTTAACTGCGATACAGGACAAGCATCCGCATGGTTTGATCTCGGGTTCAGGTGAAGATGTTGGCCTGCCAGATGGCCAGATGGGTAACTCTGAAGTCGGACATATGAACCTCGGCGCAGGTCGTGTGCTGTATCAGGACTTTACCCGGATTACCAAAGACATTCGTACGGGCGACTTCTTTGAACATGAAGTGTTGGTCGATGCGGTGGAGAAAGCCAAAGCTTCAGGTGGGGCAGTACATTTGCTTGGTCTTTTGTCTGAAGGCGGTGTGCACTCACATGAAGATCATATCGTGGCGATGGCTGAACTGGCCCTGAAACGCGGTGTGAAAGTCTATTTACATGCATTTTTAGATGGTCGTGATACACCGCCTAAAAGCGCACAGCCTTCTTTAGAAAAGCTTGATGCCTTATTCGCACAATATCCAGGTCAAGGTCGTATTGCGACTGTGATTGGCCGTTATTTTGCCATGGACCGTGATAACCGTTGGGATCGTGTTGAACAGGCCTATCGGTTGTTGACTGAAGGTGAAGCGGTTCGTACAGCTGCCAGCGCAGTTGAAGGTTTGGAACAGGCTTACGCAGCCGATGAGTCGGATGAGTTTGTTAAAGCGACCCGTATTGGCGATCTGGCGAAAATTCAGGATGGCGACAGCGTCGTATTCATGAACTTCCGTGCCGATCGTGCCCGTGAATTGACTCGCGCATTTGTAGAAAAAGACTTTGCAGGTTTTGAACGTAAAGTCGTGCCGAATTTGGCGAAGTTTGTCATGCTGACGCGTTATCAAGCCACGATTGATGCACCTGTAGCGTATATGCCTGAAGCGTTGAAAAACTCGATTGGTGAATACTTATCTGATTTGGGTAAAACACAGCTGCGCATTGCGGAAACAGAAAAGTATGCGCATGTGACTTTCTTCTTCAGCGGCGGCCGTGAAGATGAATACCCAGGTGAAAAACGTATCCTGATTCCATCGCCAAACGTAGCCACTTATGACCTTAAACCGGAAATGAGTGCTTATGAAGTGACTGATGAGCTGGTGGCTGCGATCAATTCAGGTGAATTTGACCTGCTGGTGGTGAACTTTGCCAATGGTGATATGGTCGGTCATACGGGTGTATTCGATGCTGCGGTGAAAGCTGTTGAAGCGGTTGATACCTGTTTGGGCCGGGTTTATGAAGCGGTAATGGCGCAAAAAGGTCATATGATTGTGACTGCCGATCATGGTAACGTAGAGCAGATGCAGGACTATCACAGTGGTCAGGTACATACTCAGCATACCACTGAATTGGTTCCGTTTATTTATGTCGGCCCAACTCAGGCCACGATCGCAGAAGGCGGTGTATTGGCAGATGTAGCACCGACTTTATTAAGTCTGATGCAAGTTCCGGTACCTGCTGAAATGCAAGGTCGTAACCTGATTCAGCTTGATGCATAATTTTCGATAAAATTCTAAAAAGGTCAAAGAATGGCAAGAACACGCTGGAAGTCTGTTGTAATACCATGCTTACTGATGTGTTTGAGTCATTCAGCTTGGGGTGCGGGTTCAAATGAGCCGGCATTCGATGATATGGAAATGGATGGGCAGGTCTATTCCGAAATTCCTGTGGCATCCATTCAAGAATTCGTACAAATTTATGGCATCGTAAAAGATAATTATATTCAAGATAAAAATGACGATGCCTTGTTTCAACAGGCCATTCAGGGTCTGGTCAGTGGCTTAGATCGCTATTCCCGTTATTTGTCGCCTGAAGATTATAAGCAACTGCGTGAATATACCGAAGGTGATCTGGCCAGCATTGATTTTGATCTGCAATTTGACCCGCGGTTGAAGCAATGGGTAGTTCAGGGACTGAGTTCCGATGCTGATTCAGCCAAGCAGGGACTTCGAAATGGCGTCACGGTTTATAAAATTGACGATCAGGTATTAAATAGCCTGAATCAGGAACAAGTCCGGCAGTTATTGAGCGGAGCCGTTGGCTCTACGCTCATGATTCAGCTCTCCCCGCAAAGTCCGGCCGTTCGTCTGGTCCGCAATACCAAACTGGATACTGAAATTAAATCGAGCCTGCACAATAATCAGGTTCTGGTTTTACAGGTCAAGGTTTTTCAGCAAGATACTGCCAATGAAATCAAACGTCTAATCGAAAGCTATGCCGACAAGCGCTTAAAAGCCGTGCTATTTGATTTACGCAATAATCCCGGTGGCTTACTCTCGGCTGCAGTTGAATCTGCCGATTTATTTTTGAATCAGGGCGTGATTGTGTCGACCAAAAGCCGCGCTGAAGGTAATCAGCAATTTCAGGCCTTGCCGAGTTTTGAGTTTCAGAATCTGAAAGTTGGGGTATTGATTAATAACCGCTCGGCTTCTGCAGCAGAAGTGTTTACAGCAGCCCTGAAAGAACATAACCGTGCCTGGGTCGTAGGCGAAAAAAGCTATGGCAAAGGCGTAGTACAGAAACTCTTTCCTTTAAGCAACGGTTCGGCTCTACAGATGACAGTATCGCAATACTTTAGCCCGAGTGGCCAGATGATTGAAGGGCGGGGCGTACAGCCGCATTTCAACTATCCGTTTAAGCAGGAAATGCGTGAGGAGAGTTATCTGGAACATGTCACAGACTTGCTGCTCCTGCAAAAATAATTATTCGTCTTCTTCGGTATCCAGTCCGAACTTTTTCAAACGATAGCGCAGGGAACGGAATGACATGCCGAGTTTTTTGGCGGCCAGTGTCCGGTTCCAATGGGTCAGATTCAGCGCATTCAGTAAAATTTCTTTCTCGACCTTTTCCAAATATAGTTCTAGACCCTCTTCAGGCAGCTTTTTAGGTGCAATCAGGGTTTCGGTCGCAATGATCTCGCTGGTGAGCGTATTCATCTCCTGAGGGCTGTTTAGCGCCTGACGCAGCGGTGCACTCTGCAAATGCTGAAGATCAATCCGCTCTTCATCACTTAAAGTAATCGCGCGTTCCATAATATTACGCAATTCACGCACATTACCTGGATAATATTGTCCCAATAAGAACTCTTTGCTACGTTCGGTCAGTTTTTTATTGGGAATGCCCCATTCCTGGCAAATCTTCTGAATGAAATGTTCGGCCAATAGCAGAATATCCTGACCGCGTTCACGTAATGGCGGTAAAGTCAGATCCATTACATGAATACGGAAATATAAATCCTGACGGAATTTGCCTTGTTGCACCAAGGCTTCCAGATCCTGATGCGTGGCACTGATCACACGGAAATCCACATCAATTTCGGTATCCGAACCGAGTGGACGAATACGTTTTTCCTGTACGGCACGTAACAATTTGACCTGCATAGAAAGCGGTAATTCTGCAATTTCATCCAGAAACAGGCTGCCCCCATGTGCAGATTGAATCAGTCCCTGTTTGTCCTGAGCAGCGCCGGTAAAGCTGCCTTTTTTATGTCCAAACAGTTCACTTTCCATCAACTCAGTCGGAATGGCGCCACAGTTAATCGCAATAAAAGGACCTTCATTGCGGTTACTCAGGCGATGGACCAGATTGGCCACGACTTCTTTACCTGTTCCCGATTCACCCGTGATAAAAACCGGTGCTTGGGATCGGGCAATTTTTTGTAAGGTAATACGTAGTTGCTGGATCGGCAGGGATTGTCCAATCAGCATTTTATGTTCAAGCGCTTCATTTGGATTATTATGCGAATAATCCACCGGTTTATTCAGGGCTTTTTGTAAGAGTTGTTCCAGATGTTTCTGATTGATCGGTTTGCTGACAAAATCAAAGGCCCCGGCTTTGAGCGCAGCAATGGCGATTTCCATGTTGCCATAGGCGGTCAGAACTGCGACCGGAAGTGCCGGATAGAGGCTGCCAATCCAGTCCAGTAACTCCAAACCATTGCCATCGGGCAGGTTTAGGTCAGTCAGACAGGCATCATATTGATGATTGGCAAGGCATTTTTTAGCATCTTCCAAACGGTGGGCAATGTGCGTACGAATTCCCATGCGCAGCAATGACATTTGCATGAGGGTACACAAATCTTCCTCATCATCCACCAAAAGCACCAGTGGTTGTTGTTCCCCATTCATCTTCCTTGACCCCTTTAAAGCGTAATACGTTGACAGCTGATGCGAAAGCATGCGCCCTGTTCTTGTTGTATATAGTTTAATTGTGCCTGATTTGCTTCGCAAAAACTATGTGATAAATACAATCCTAATCCGGTACCACTAATCGATGTGCTAAAAAAGGGTTTGAACAATAGAGCTTGATCATGTACGGCTACGCCAGAGCCAAAATCCCGTACATCAATCCAGACCCGATGTTCATAAGGATGCACATTCAGCTGAATATAGGCTGCATCTGCTGAATTGTGACGAATGGCATTACGAATCAGATTAATCAGGATTTGCCGGAATTGTGCTTCATCAAACTGAATCACTAGCGGAATATCAATATTAAATTGAATCTGATCGCGAATATCGGCCAGATCTTCCTGGATAAATAACGGGATAAATTCATTGAGATGAATCGGTATCGGGTGGGTTTCTTTATTTTTGACCATATTCAGCGTGTCCTGAATAATCCGGTCAATCCGGGTCGCCTGTCGGCCAATCATCTGCTGGAGTAGCTGTTGCTGTTCAGTTTCTGAGTCCAGATACAAATCATTGGCCTGCACAATGGCCGCCAAGGGGTTACGAATTTCATGGGCAATACTGGCTGAGAGTTGACCCAGTGCAGCAAGTTTAAGTTGCTGCACCTGCTGATTCAGTTTTTTGGCATCCTGTAACACCAGTAGCATTAGAGTCTGATGCGGCACAATCAGTTTTTGCACCTGCACATGAATATTATAGCGACTTTGCTGGGATTCAAACTGAAAGCGCTCACCATTTTCTAGCGTTTCAAAATGGATCAGTTCAAATAAATCTGGCTGTGATTGAGATAAAGTAAATTTCTCATGGCCGTATTTGGACTCAATTCCAAGAAGATTACAGGCGGCAGGATTACTGAGTACCACATGATAGTTTTCATCCAGAACCAGATAACCGGTTTCAATCTGTTCCAGAATATAGCGGTTAATATTCTGTAAGCGATGCAGTTCCAGCGATTGAGAAAAATTCAAATTTTCCAGAATCTGAAAACGGCGCACGGCAATTTGTCCAGTGCCATAAACCACAAAAAACAAAAAGGCCAGCAGGGCGCTATTACTGATATTGCTGAGTGAAGAAAACGCAAAAATACTGCCGATAAAATGCTGATAAATAACACTAATGACTGCAATGAGGGTGACGACCAAGGCCTTTTTTGCATCTAATAATAAAGATGCAGAAAAGATAGTAATCACAAACAACAGCCCAATTTGCAGATTAGGACCGTCGCTCGCCAAAGTCAGCAAACTTAAAACGCAGACATCGCTAAAAAAAATTATAATCAGCTGCGGCTGGATCAGGCGTCTGATCCATTTCAGCACAAACAGCTGTACGGTATTGATCGCAACCCCGATTCCCAGTGCATAATAATACAGCTGCGGGTATTGATAATCGGTGGTGAGTTCGGGGTAGGTCAGCATAAAAATCAGCAACAAACCGGTGCTGATCAGCAGACGATAAGCGCTGTACCAGATACCGAGATGGTATTGATTCAGTTCAGCATAGTTTTTTTGTTGTGCCATATGCACCGGAAATCGTTAAAAACTAAGGTTTAATGAGTCCATAGCGCATGGCCAGATGAGTCAGTTTAACATCGCTATCGATATTCAGTTTTTCAAAAATACGGTAACGATAAGTATTCACGGTTTTAACACTCACAAAGAGCTTGTCGGCAATTTCTTGGGCGCTGATACAATTCACGACCATCATCGCGACTTGCATTTCACGCTCTGACAATGCATCAAAAGGCGATTGTTGTGTATCAGAAAGGTAAGAGCTTGCTAACTGTTCCGCAATGTCTGCACTGAAATATTTGCCGCCTTGCATGACTTTGTTAATCGCACGGACCATTTCCGAAATCGGGGCCCCTTTGGTGATATAACCTTTGGCACCGGCTTTCAATAACAGGGACGGATAAGGCTCTTCTGCTAAACCGCTAACCGCCAAAACTTTGGTTTCCGGCGCACTCTGAAGTAGACGGCGCGTGGTTTCTACGCCACCAATGCCCGGCATATTCACATCTAACAAAACTACATCAGGATGATGTTGACGAACTAGAGAGATCGCTTCTTCACCAGATTCAGCTTGTCCAATTACCTGAACCTCCGCATGGTCTTCTAGCATTCTGCAAATTCCAGTACGAACTAATTCATGGTCGTCCACAACTAAAACTGTGATCACCTACGCTCTCCCTCTGTTAAAAAAATCATTTTTTTGTTACATAAAGCAAAATAAGCTTGCAATGAAAGTACAAAATTAGCAATCCTATTCGCAAGATTAAATCTGAAACTTATCACACAGTGTCAAGAACAAAAAATGTTCGGCATTGTGTTTAAATGTAAGGCATATTAGAGGTAATACGCAAATCAATCTTACCTCTGTTAGTTGAGTGAAGGAATAGTGAAGAAAATAAACAAGTCTTTAAGGCATCTACTCGGCCTGTCCGTGTTAATCAGCATGAGCACGACAAGTTTTGCTGAAATCATTATGAATTCTGGCACGGCAGAGGACGGTTCCAGCATTAGTTGGTCTTCTGAAGAAGTTAACCAGTTAATGAGCGATGATTTTAATGCGTCAGCCAATGAGCCGTCGCCACCCGGTTCAGCCACAGTGACTACCACTTTGCGTCAGGCCGGCACAGCAGCGCCAACAGCAGCCAAACCTGCTTATACTGCGCCACAGATTATTGATACGAATCATTTTAGTAATCAACCTTCTGTCAATGCACGGGCTGCACTGGTCATGGATGCACAAACCGGTGAAGTGCTGTTTAGCAAAAATACCAATACTGCCTATCCGATTGCATCGATTACTAAGCTGATGACAGCGGTGGTGATTTCTGATGCACGTCTGAATATGTCGGAAAAAATCACCCTGCAACAGGCTGATTTTTCCTGTTCAGGTTGTAAAAGCTCAAGCTCGACACTAAGAGCAGGAGACAGCATGAACCGTGCTGAAGCTTTATTATTTGCTCTGATGAAGTCCGAGAACCCGGCTGCTGCCGCTTTGGCACGAACCTATCCGGGTGGTCGATCAGCATTTATTGCCAAAATGAATGCCAAAGCCAAAGAGCTGGGTATGAATTCTACCCACTTCATGGAGTCGACAGGTTTGCATCCGGGCAACGTGGCATCAGCTCGTGACTTAGGGATTTTGGTGAATACTGCCTCTCAATACGGCCTGATTCGTCAGTTCTCGACCACGCCAAGCTATGACTTTAACTTGGGTTATCGTGTATTGAAATCTAATAATACCAATGCCTTGGTACGTAATGGCGGCTGGAATATCAATATTTCTAAAACCGGTTTTATTAATGAAGCAGGGCGCTGTGTGGTGATGCACACGACTCTGAATAACCGTCCGGTGGCGGTGGTACTTTTAGGCGCAAACAGCTCACAGGCGCGTACCAATGATGCGACCCGTTTAATGAGTTGGGTCAGCCAGCAACCTAAACGAATCTAATTGATTGGTTCATAAAAAACCCTGCAAGTGCAGGGTTTTTTTAATTCTGGCCGAAATTACATATTCGACAGAATAGAGTCTTTAACTTGACTCATAGTTGCATCAATCGACAACATCACGGCATCAGCACATTGCTTGATAGCAGTGTCTGGATCTTTCAGACCGTTACCCGTTACGGTACATACGATCACTGAACCTTCAGCAATTTTACCCGCTTTAATGTCACGGATCGCGCCGCCGACAGACGCAGCAGACGCAGGCTCTACGAATACACCTTCATACATAGAAAGCAGACGTTGAGCTTCAAGAATCTCCGCATCAGTCAGTTCATCAAACCAGCCGTTTGAATCACGAACAACCGCTTTAGCATGATTGAAGCTTTGCGGATTGCCGATACGAATCGCAGTTGCAACAGTTTCCGGATTTTCTACTGGACCGCCACGAAGGAAAGGTGCAGCACCAGACGCTTGATAACCTGCCATGATTGGCAAGCCTGCCGGTTTAGGACCAGTGAAAGCATCAGTTTCAGCATCGTAAACGACTTGCTCAAATTCTTCTTTCGACTGGTTGGCAACCGCTTCGGTATAACCCATCCAGTGCGCAGTGATGTTACCCGCGTTACCGACTGGCAGGCAGTGATAATCCGGTGCACGACCTAAAGCTTCAACAATTTCATAAGCAATGGTTTTTTGACCTTGCAGACGGTACGGGTTGATTGAGTTTACAATCGTTACCGGTGCCTGATCGGCAACTTCTTTAACCAGACGCATACCGTCATCAAAGTTACCGCGAATTTGCATGGTGATCGCACCATACATCATCGCTTGAGCCATTTTACCCATGGCAATTTTGCCTTCAGGGATAAGCACGAATGCTTTGATGCCGGCACGAGCCGCATAAGCAGCCGCAGCCGCAGAGGTGTTACCAGTAGATGCACAGATGATGGCTTTAGAGCCTTCTTCAACGGCTTTGGTCACCGCCATAGTCATACCGCGGTCTTTAAATGAACCAGTCGGGTTTAAGCCCTCGTACTTCACATAAATTTCAACATCTTTACCAATAATGCGTGGAATATTCTCAAGCTTGATCAGTGGAGTATTACCTTCACCCAAAGAGATCGCACGAGTAGTTGCAGACACTGGTAAACGGTCGCGATAGCGGTCAACTAAACCAGTATAACGATTGGCATTCGACATGATGATGTTCCAATTGTGTGTAGAGCTTGGCAAGGGGAATCCTCCCCTCAACCCGATTAATTATCAAGCGATTCTAAACGAATTCGTACAATTTCGCCATGAATGACGGGTAATGCTTGAATTTGTGAAAGCGCTGCATCCATTTTTGATTCGACGATAGGATCGGTCAGAATCACGATAGGAATAAGGTCTTTGGATAAACGCGGTTGCTGCATGATCGCATCAATACTGATGCCGGCACGACTGAGAATCGTGGTCACATCGGCAAGCACGCCCATCTGATCTTCGGCATTAATACGGATGTAATAGCCGGTGGTCATTTGTTCGCGACTCAAGATCGGTAAATCACTGAGCGCTTCAAAAGCCAGTTGTGGAATGGTGCCTGCGCCGTCTTCTGTGTAAATGATGTCACGGACAATATCAACCACATCGGCAACAACCGCAGAAGCCGTTGGTCCCGCACCCGCACCCGCACCATAGTACAGTGTTGGGCCGACCGCATTGGCTTGTACCAGAACCGCATTTTTCACACCATTCACATTGGCAATCAGCTGGTCATCTGGAATCAGGGTCGGGTGTACACGGAGTTCAATCCCGGCATCGGTACGGCGTGCAATACCCAAGTGTTTAATCCGGAAACCGAGGTCTTCTGCATATTTCACATCTTGTGCAGTGATTTTGCCAATGCCTTCAGTAAAGACTTTGTCAAACTGTAGTGGAATACCAAAGGCACATGAGGCCAGAATCGTTAGCTTGTGAGCTGCATCAATTCCTTCCACATCAAAGGTCGGATCGGCTTCGGCATAACCGAGTTCTTGAGCTTCTTTTAGCACGTCTTCAAAAGCGCGGCCTTTTTCACGCATTTCACTAAGAATGAAGTTACCCGTGCCGTTAATAATACCGGCCAGCCATTCAATCTTGTTGGCTGCCAGACCTTCACGAATCACTTTAATAATCGGAATGCCACCAGCCACTGCGGCTTCATAGGCAATCTGTACGGCATTGTCTTCAGCCGCTTTAAACAGTTCGTTGCCGTGTTCAGCCAAGAGTGCTTTGTTGGCCGTTACAATATGTTTGCCATGTTTCATGGCTTCCATAATAATTTCAAAAGCAGGATGAATTCCGCCCATGACTTCCACCACGACGTCTACATCAGGTTGACGTACGATGTCCATCAAGTCGGCACTCTGTTTGACTGATGCTGGCAGATCCAGATCAGGACGTGGACGACGGGTGCCTACATGGGTAATTTCAATTTCACGACCGGTGCGACGTTTGATCTCAGCAGCATTTTCTTTTAATAGTTTCAAGGCACCACCACCTACAGTACCAAGACCGAGGATTGCCAGACGAACTGGTTTCACGTCACACTCCAAATTAAACAGTTTTTTACAAGAGCCTAGATCATAGCTAAAAAACCCGCCCGACTCTAGGGTCATTTCAGAATATCTTTATCTATAAAATAAAGTTAAATAACTTATTAAAATGAGTTATTTAAGCCGATTCAATAATTCCGATGTAGACAGGTAACCACCCAGATAAGTACCTGCTGAATTATAAATGGCAGGGGTACCATTCACGCCCATATTCAGACCCATTTGATATTGATCTTGAACAGGATTTTCACATTTCTCTGCACTAATCTGTGCGCCAGAAATCGCCTGGTCAAAGGCACTACGGCGGTCGGCACTGCACCAGATCGCTTCCATAGCTGGCATATGCTGTTCACCACGTGGCCAGGCGATATAACGCACTTCAATGCCTTTGGCATTCATCTCATCCATTTGCTCATGGAATTTATGACAATATGGACAGCTGACATCAGTAAACACATAGACCACATGCTTTGCTTTACCTTTGGCTGGATAGACCAGCAAGTCTGCTGGCTTGAGTTCGGCAAAGAGTTTATTGTTGATACCTGCTTGCAGGTTCTCGCTGACATTGTGCAGCTGTTTGTCACCGAGACGGATCACATCGCCCTGTATCAGATATTTACCGTCACTGGTGACATAGACCGCAGACATGCCTTCCAGACTCACCCAGTACAGGTTTGGAACTTCAGTGGCTTTAATGTCGGTAATTTTGGCACTGATGCCAGCAGTTTTGAAATGCTTTTCCAACGTAGACGCCAGACGCTGTTCTGCATTACGTTCGGTTAGGGTAGAGGCTTCGCCCGTCGCCGGTGCGCTTGCAGTCAACTCTTGCTTTTTATCGTTGTTAGTGGAATTGGAACATGCAGTCAGACCCAAACCAGCAGCAAGTGTGCAAGCCATAAAAATTTTTGAGCGGGCAAATGTCATAAAAAACCCTTTTCTTCTTGGATTAAAAACAGAGTATTAGCATAACAAAAAAAAATACCCACACGTCAAACTTCTCAGTTTATTCCATCCGGATATGTTTTAAGCACGTGGATGATGGGTGGCATGCAGCTGTTGCATCCGTACCTGTGCCACATGGGTATAAATCTGGGTGGTAGACAGATCACTATGCCCGAGCAACATCTGCACTACGCGTAAGTCTGCGCCATGATTGAGTAAATGTGTCGCAAAGGCATGACGTAAGGTATGCGGTGACAGTTCGGACTGAATGCCGGCCTGCAGCGCATAACGCTTAATCGCATACCAGAAATTCTGCCGGCTCATGATACCGCCATGCTGGGTCAAAAACAGATAATCGGTCGAAGTCCTATACAGTTGCGGACGGGCTTCATTCAGATATTTTCCCACCCATTCACAGGCCATTTGTCCCATTGGAACCAGACGTTCTTTATTGCCCTTACCGACGATACGTAAATAACCCTGTTTTAAGTTGATCAGTTCCAGACGCAGGTTAATCAGTTCGGTCACCCGGAGTCCGCAGGCATACAGCACTTCGAACATGGCTCGATCACGCAGTCCTAATGCCGTGTTGATATTAGGGGCATGAATTAAGGCTTCGACATCTGCTTCGGAGAGATCTTTGGGTAAGGCCCGGCCCAGTTTTGGGGTTTTATGTGCAGCCACCGGATTGTCACTACGCAGTTTTTGCTCGCGCAGAAATTTATAAAATGAACGCAAGGCAGACAGGCAGCGGGCAATCGAACGTGGACTTTTTTGCTGTTTGGTCAGCGCAATCAGTACATCGGAAATATTATCATGATTCCATTCCGGTAGAGGCTTGCTCAGGCATTCTGCACATTGCACCAGATCGGACAAATAGGCATTGCGGGTATGCGGGCTGACCGTTTGTGCAATCAGATAATCACGAAAACCTTGCAAATAACTGAACGCATCAGGAATCTGGACAGGGGCAGGAATACGGGGTTTTTTATTCAGCATAGGGTGAAAGGATCTGATCTGAAAAAGCGATAATCGGGATTGGTATTCTCCACTGTAGTTTAATTTTATGACAGTGTCGATGTGGTATAAGGCTAAATCGAAATGTAATTAATCTTATTTGTTAATTATTCTCATTTGTTTGTATACTGTACAAAATAGTTTAGGAATTTCACGGTGCGTTTGTCTGATTTAAAAGCAAAACAAATTGCCATCATTCGAAAAGTGAGTCGAACAGCTGATGGTGAAAGTGCTCTACACGATGTCGTTGCGAGTCGTTTGGAAACTTTAGGCTTTGTACCAGGTACAAAGGTACAGGTCATTACTAAAGGTATTTTTGGTGGAGATCCCATTTTGATTCAAGTTGGATTCACACGTTTTGCTTTGCGTAAATCAGAAGCAGCCAAAATTGAAATCGAACAGGCGGTGTCGGCATGAGTGATACATTACGTATTGCCCTTGTCGGTAACCCTAACTGCGGTAAAACTTCATTATTCAACCATTTAACCGGAACGCGCCAAAAAGTCGGTAACTATGCGGGTGTGACGGTTGAACGTAAAGTCGGTACGTTTCAGCTTGCCTCAGGCAAAGCGGTACGGGTACTGGATTTGCCGGGAACCTATAGTCTGGATGCAACCAGTCCGGATGAAGAAATCACCCGCAACGTCGTACAAGGTAAAATTGCGGAAGAGCAGGAGCAGGATGCATTTTTATGTGTGGTAGATGCCACCAATCTGAAACTGCATCTGGGTCTGGTGCTGGAAATGATTGCACTGGGTCGTCCGGTGCTGGTTGTGCTGAACATGATGGATGAAGCACGCCGTCGTGGCATGCAGATCAATACCCAGAAGCTGTCTGAGCGACTGGGCGTACCTGTGGTAGAAACGGTGGCTGTGCGCAATTCAGGGATTGAAAACCTGAAAAATGCGCTAGATCAGGGCAAGTATTCTGTACCGCAGACCGAACTCAGTGGCTTGAAAGGTGAAAGTCACCAGCGCGTGGAAAATATTCTGAATGACGTCGTCAATTTCGTCCATCAGGAAGATAAACGTACCGATTTCCTCGACAAGATTTTTCTGCATCCGGTATTGGGCTTACTCAGCCTAGCTGTAATGATGTTCGTGATTTTCCAGGCGGTATTTGCCTGGGCTGCGCCGTTTATGGATGGGATTGAAACCTTCTTCGGCTGGCTGGGTGAGTTCCTCGGCGAATATATTTCGCACCCATTACTGAATAGTCTGGTGGTAGATGGGATTATTGCCGGTGCAGGCGGAGTAGTCGTATTCCTGCCACAAATTCTGATTCTGTTCTTCTTTATTCTGGTACTGGAAGAATCGGGTTATTTACCGCGTGCAGCCTTCTTGCTCGATAAACTGATGTTTAAAGCCGGTTTATCAGGACGTGCCTTTATTCCGTTATTGTCCAGCTTTGCCTGTGCCATTCCCGGCATCATGGCATCGCGGACCATCAGTGATCCACGAGATCGTTTAACCACGATTTTTGTTGCACCTTTAATGACCTGTTCGGCGCGTTTGCCAGTTTATGCCTTGCTAATTGCGGCATTTGTACCCGCACAAACTGTCTGGGGTTTCCTGAATCTGCAAGGTCTGGTGCTCTTCGGTCTTTATATGGCAGGTATCGTAAGTGCCTTGCTGGTGTCTTTTGTGTTGAAATTCTTCCACAAAGATAAATCACAGCACATGCTGCTGATGGAACTGCCAAGCTACCGTTTTCCGGACTTGAAGAACGTTTGGATCGGCTTATTGGATCGCGGCAAAATCTTCTTGAAACGTGTCGGCGGCATCATCTTCGCCTTATCGATTGTGCTGTGGTTCCTGTGTACGTTCCCGCAGCCACCAGAAGGCGCAACCCTGCCGGCCATTGATTATTCATTGGCAGGGATGCTCGGTCATCTGATGCAACCGATCTTTGCACCCCTCGGTTTTAACTGGCAGATCTGTATTGCCCTGATTCCGGCGATGGCAGCGCGTGAAGTGGTCGTTGCAGCACTGGGCACAGTCTATGCGATGTCGGCAGTTGATGAAGATGCGATGTCTGAAGGTCTGGCTGCGCTGATCAGCGGTGGAGATGATCTGGGCTGGTCAGTTGCGACAGGTTTGTCTTTGCTGGTGTGGTTTATTTATGCACCACATTGTCTAGCGACTCTGGCAACGGTTAAACGTGAAACCGGTTCCTGGAAAACCGTCAGTATCATGACTGTTTACCTGTTTGGTCTGGCATATTTCATGTCATTCCTGACTTATCAAATTGCTTCATATTATTTGGGCTAAATCTCAGCTTGGCCTTGGCCAATTGAATTTGCTGCATTGTATATGTATGGGAGATTGAGATGATTGAAATTCTAATTGTGACAGCACTGGTGCTTTGGAGCATGCTGGTAGTATTCAGAAAGGTGTTTCCGAACACCTCTAACTCAGTCTTCCAGAAGCTGTCTGATGCCTGTGCAGCCAAGGGCTGGAAGCGTCTGGCCAAATGGCTGCAACCGAGTGTGGCTGCAGGCTGCGGTGGCAACTGTGCCTGTCCAGTTTCAGAAAAAAGTGTAGAAGAAAAGCCAGCCCAACAAGCGGTGAAATGGAAATAATTTCCTGTTCTGGCTCAATTTTAAAAACCGTCATGATCATGACGGTTTTTTTACGCATGGACACAAAAAAAATGTGCAGAAAGGCCAATCAGAAAAGGCATTCAAAACAGCAAAGTGCTACCATTTCGTCAGTTTCAAAATAGACCAAAATATGGGGCGAAAATGTTAATACAACGTGGTGGGTTAAAAGTCGTTGCAGGACTCGGAATATCAGGTGTTGCAGCAGTCAATTTCTTGCATAGTCAGGGCTACCGCGTTGCAGTAACAGATTCTAGAGCTAATCCGCCCGGACATGACCAGATTCCGGCTGAGGTTCAGACCAGTTTCGGTCAGTTTGATGCCGAGCTGTTGTTGTCTGCGGAAGAAATCGTGATCAGCCCAGGACTTGATCCTAAACTTCCTGAAATTCAGGCAGCCATCAACAAGGGCATTCCAGTAGTCAGTGAAATCCAGATTTTACGCCGTGCTACAGACAAGCCAATCGTAGCAATTACCGGTTCTAATGCCAAAAGTACCGTGACGACCTTGATTGGCTTGATGGCAGCGGATGCAGGTAAAAAAGTCGCTGTCGGTGGTAACTTAGGTCGTCCTGCGCTAGACCTGACTAAAGACGATCCTGAGCTGTATATACTCGAGCTGTCCAGTTTTCAGCTGGAAACCACCTCAAATCTGGCGGCTGAAGTCGCGGTGGTGTTGAACATGAGTGAAGATCATCTGGATCGTCATGGCGATATGATGGGTTATCACACGGCGAAACACCGGATTTTCCAGGGTGTAAAAAAAGTCGTCTATAACCGTGATGACTCTTTGACCCGTCCTCTGGTGCCAGACGTAACACCGATACAAAGCTTTGGTCTAAATGCACCGGATATGAACCAGTACGGTATTCTCAAGGATACCGATGGCAGTATTTGGCTGGCGCGTGGTCGTGAGCGTCTGCTGAAAAGTACCAAGATGTATATGCAGGGCACGCATAATGTTGCCAATGCCTTGGCCTGTCTGGCACTGGGTGAAGCGATTGGTTTGCCACTGGACAGCATGTTGGATACCTTGAAGACGTTTAAAGGTCTGGAACATCGCTGTGAATTCGTCAAGGAAGTACAGGGTGTACGCTATTATAACGACTCCAAAGGTACCAATATCGGCGCAACCTTGGCAGCACTGGACGGTCTGGGCATGGCCATTGAAGCCCAAGGCGGTAAAGTCGCGATTATTCTCGGTGGTCAGGGCAAAGGGCAGGACTTTAAAGCCTTGCGTGAATCATTAAGCAAATATGCCAAAGTAGCGGTATTAATCGGTGAAGATCGTCCCGTCATTGAAGCAGCGATTGCGGGTACCACTGAACTGATTCATGCGGACAGCTTGCAGCAGGCGGTAGAAATCTGCCAAAAGCACACTCAGGCACATGATGTCGTGCTATTGTCTCCTGCATGCGCAAGTTTTGATATGTTCTCGGGTTATCCTGAGCGTGGTCGCAAGTTTGTTGCGTATGTGAATGAACTCAATTAAGAATAACAAGGATTCGTGATATGGCTGGGTTTGCTCAGACTACGATCAATAAATTAAATCAATTTTATACGCAGTGGATACCTAGAATACCTGCTGAAGTGAATCCACGGAATGTATTGATTTTCTGTGTGTTGGCTTTGCTCTGCATTGGTTCGATCATGGTGGCATCGGCCTCGATGCCCTATGCAGAACGTATGCATGAAAATCCGTTTCACTATATTAGCCGACATGGGATTTCGATTTTTGTCGCTGCCGTAGCAGCTTTTCTGGCTTATAAAATCCCCTTAAAAGTCTGGTTTAATAACACTTTCTTTTTGTGGATTATTACCATCGTACTTTTGGTGGCCGTGCTATTTGTCGGGACGGAAGTCAATGGTTCCAAACGCTGGATTCGGATCGCAGGCTTTACCTTACAGGCTTCGGAAGTCGCCAAAGTGATGATGGCAATTTTTACTGCAGACTACGTGGTGCGCCGTGCGGAAGAAGTACGGAATAATATCAAGGGTCTGGTCCGTTTAAGTGCCATCATGGGTGCTACCGTCGGTTTGATTATTCTCGAGCCTGACTTGGGTGCAACCGTGGTAATTACCTTAACCATGCTTGGCGTGTTCTTTCTGGCGGGTGCGCCGTGGATTCAGTTCGGTGTGGCTTTTATGACCTTGGTCGGCGCATTTGCTGCCGCGATTCTGTTGGAACCGTATCGTCTGCAACGTCTGCTGTCTTTTTCGAATCCTTGGGAAGATCCCTTAGGCACCGGTTATCAGCTCTCTAATGCCCTTATGGCCTTTGGCCGTGGGGAATGGGCAGGGGTAGGCTTGGGGCATAGTATCCAGAAAATGTCTTATTTGCCTGAGGCGCATACCGATTTCATGCTGGCAATTTTGGGTGAAGAATTTGGCTTTTTAGGCATTTCAACCATCCTGATCTTGTCCTTCACCATGCTGGTTTGCTGTATCCGCATTGGACACCGCGCCTTGCAGCATCAATATTTGCGTGCCGGCTATCTGGCTTATGGCATCAGCATCATTTTCCTGTTACAGATTCTGGTGAATGCCGGTATGAATATGGGCATGTTGCCGACCAAGGGTTTGACCTTGCCATTTATTAGTTATGGCGGTTCATCCCTGATTATCTGTGCGGTCATGATCAGTCTGATTCTGAAAATTGATTCGACCACGCGTCAGGTCAATCCAAGCCGCGAAGAATCAAGCTTCTAGATTGGAGTTTCGTCCTGGCTCTGGCTGAGCATGGTCCAGTACCGTGCTCGGCATTGCGGTTCCACAATTGGAACAGGTCACAAAAGCAGATTTAGGCTTGGAAAGTGGAATCAAGGGTATAAAAAATAAAGAAAAATAATTACGCTGCTGTTTTAGCTCATAGCCCGAACGAGTACGGCAGATCGGACACAGAAACTGGCTTTTCTCAATGGTTTTGGTTTTAGGGCCGACGCCAAAAATAAAAAACATACTCTTCTTCCTATCAATTTTTCATTCTAGAAGTCTAGCTTAAGTGAAAAGCTGTTTTTATAAATAGTGACCTTGTAGCTCAGTTGTATGTGGAATCCGCTCAATGTCCCATTGTACTACCGCCTGTTGCAGCATCCGATCGAGAGTGTCCAAATCAACTTCAGCCTGATGCAAAGCCTGAAGTGCCTGTTTTAATAATTGGGGTGCCTGAGTTAAATCCAGTGCTTGGGCCAGATTCTGTTTTGACAGTTTTTGCCCCTGATCATTCATTGCCAGCGGTAGATGCATATAGCTCAGACGCGGATAACCGAGTAACTGTCCCAGATAGATTTGCCGTTCGGTATTATCTAAAAGATCAGCTCCACGTACCGCATGAGTCATACCTTGCAGATAGTCATCGACTACTACAGCCAGCTGGTAATTCATAATGCCGTCACGACGTTTTAAGACAAAATCGCCCAGATCTTTTTTCAGTTCTGAACAGTGCTGACCTTGCAGCCGGTCTTCAAAACAGATTTCAACATCTTCAACTTTTAAACGGATGGCCTGATGCTCAAAAGCCAGACCCAAGTCACGGCAGGTATCCTGATAGATATGATTGGAACCGAGCATTTTACGGGTACATTGACAGGCATAGACTAGGTCTTGCTGACGTAATTGCTGGATGACGTCTTCGTAAATATCTAAACGGTCTTTCTGGAAAATGATTTCGGCATCAGGTTCAAGCTGAAAGGCATCCATGGCACGCAGGATATGCTCTTCGCTGCCGGGATAAATGCGGGGAATATCGGTGTCTTCAATCCGGACCAGCCATTTACCATGATGGGCTTTGGCATCGCAGTAACTGGCAACAGCAGTAATGAGGGAGCCAAAATGCAAAGGGCCGGTTGGCGATGGCGCGAACCGGCCCACATAAGCCATCCTGTTGTCCCCCTCCTTTTTTAAAGGAGGGGTTAGGGGAGGATTATTTACAGACATACTTAACCGTTATTTTGCTTCTCTTTGATTTCTGCAAGGGTTTTGCAGTCAATACATAAAGTAGCCGTTGGACGTGCTTCTAAACGACGCAAGCCAATCTCGATACCACAAGTTTCACAGAAACCATAGTCATCATTCTGGATTGCTTCGATCGACTGTTCGATTTTACGAATCAGTTTACGTTCACGGTCACGGGTACGTAACTCAATCGCAAACTCTTCTTCCTGAGTGGCACGGTCATTCACATCTGGAAGAGCAGTATTTTCGTCTTGCATCGTATTCAGGGTACGATCCACTTCTGACATCAACTCAGCTTTCCAAGCCAGCAAGATTTGGCGGAAATGCTGAAGCTGACCTTCAGACATGTATTCTTCATTTTTTTTAGGTTGATAAGGTTCAATACCAAATAAGCTAGCAGTAGAACCACCGTCAGTCGTTTTAGGCTTAGATTTGCGTACGCGCTTTGCAGCTTTCTCTTCTACAACATCAGTTTGATTGTCTAAGACTTGATTTTGGTTGTCATTCGCCATTTAGGGCATTCCTCATCTATGCGTATGATTGCTACGCAAAAAATATGGTGATATGCAGTTTTTTATCCACCCTGTAGAAAGATTATCCTCCTATGGGGGCCGTCATCATATAGACTTTTTATGCTTATTGATAGTCTTTGATGTCTGGACTATGCATATCACATTTCCTTTGGTTGCAATAAAGTAATGCAAAAAAAACAAATTGAAAAGTTAATAACCTGAAATTTCGGTATTAATATTTTGCTGGCTCAATGCCACCCGTTCAATATAGGTATCAAACTCACCATTTTGTTGCAAATGTAATACACGATAACCTGGTGCCGCCTGATCTAGCGCGAAATCTTCACTTTTAGGTTTAAACTGCACACTGGTCGATGGCGTGGATAAAAAGTAGATACCATGCCATTCGTTACAGGAATCCTGATGCACATGACCAAATAGTACCAGTTTGATATTCTGATGCCGAGCCAGTACATCTTTCAGATCTTCAGCATTTTTCAGCCGGTGCTGATCAATCCAGTGCGATTTCATCGCAAAAGGATGATGATGGCAAGCCACAATGACATGCTGATGTTTAAATTCAAGCAATAATTGGTCCAATTGATCAAGTTGAGCTTGTTCCACCCAGCCATCGATCTTGCCTTGAACGGCACTATTTAACAGGATCATGGTCCAGGTGCCAAAATGAATGGCATGTACCTGATTCGCATTCTGGTGAAAAGGAAACACCTGAGAATCGTCATGGTTACCTGGAATCTGATAATACGGCACGTTTAAAGACTGAATATATTCTAGATAGCGCTGATAAGTCTGTTCGACCGGCACCTGTGCCAGATCACCGGTATGAATCAATGCATCCATTTGGGGAAAGCGCTGTTGGATCTGCTGCATTACCTCATGAAAACTCTGCTCGGGATTCATCCTGGCAAATTCCAGCTCTTCCCGATCCATCAAATGGGTATCAGAAATCTGGATAATGGTCCAATCCGGCTGTGTGCTTGTGCTTGACTGCTGAAAACTCATGTCTTTCCCCTTAGACATATTCCTGCAGTATGAATATGTTGTTGCAACCATTGTAAGGCCATAATGACAGGCGCATTTCTTAAGCGACCATTCGTGAGCAAGAACGGAATATCGGCATAATCCAGAATATGCAGCTGGATATTTTCCCCTTCATCCGGCATGCCAAAAACACCACCCTGTTCAGGTAATTCGGTCTGGGCCACATATAAATGAAATAATTCGGAACATGCTCCGGCGGAAGGATAGAAGCTGAAAATGTGCTGTAGCTCATCCAGGGTACAGCCTGATTCTTCAAGTGCCTCGCGGCGGATGCACGCTTCAGGCGCTTCATTGCCATCCAGAACGCCAGCAATCACTTCGAGTTGCCAAGGAGAATCGATATCGTCCAGTCCACCAATCCGGAACTGTTCAATCAGGCCGAATTTCTGCTGTTGATGGTTGTACATCAGCACACCCGCTGCTTCTGGCCGGTGAATCAGCTCACGTTGCAAAACAGGGGTTGAGCTTTCCTGATTAAATAAACGGTGTTTCAGGCTGACTTGTTCTACCTGAATAAATCCCCGGTACAAGAACTCACGTGCCTCTACGCTAAAGTCTTTTTTATTATAAGAGGCCTGTTTAATAATATTCATATGCTCAGATAGAATGAATTGATTTATTTTCATCCTATCTGAGTTTTTTTTGAAGACAACTGTTTTTTTTACAGTTTTATAGTTTGTGGTATAAATTTTGACCAGAGTTGTGGAAGCTGGCTTTCATCTGATTCATGCCGGCTTCAATTTCGGCCTGAGAGCTTGCCGGCTGATCAGGATTGGCCTGTTGACTGGCATAATCACGAACATTCTGGCTAATCTTCATTGAACAGAACTTTGGTCCGCACATGGAACAAAAGTGCGCGGATTTATGCGCGGCTTTCGGCATGGTTTCATCATGCATGCTGCGCGCCGTGTCCGGATCCAGACTCAAGTTAAACTGGTCTTCCCAGCGGAACTCAAAACGCGCCTTGGACAGGGCATTATCCCGGGCCTGTGCACCCGGATGACCTTTGGCCAGATCGGCTGCATGTGCGGCAATCTTGTAGGTAATAATGCCATCTTTGACATCTTTTTTATTTGGCAAGCCGAGATGCTCTTTCGGCGTCACATAACACAGCATTGCGGTACCATACCAGCCAATCATCGCAGCGCCGATGGCTGAAGTAATATGATCATAACCCGGTGCAATATCGGTGGTTAAAGGCCCCAAGGTATAAAAGGGTGCTTCTTTACAGACTTCGAGTTGCAGGTCCATATTTTCCTTGATCATATGCATCGGGACATGGCCCGGACCTTCAATCATCACCTGAACATCATGTTCCCAGGCGCGGTGGGTCAGTTCGCCCAAAGTTCGAAGTTCGGCAAACTGCGCTTCGTCATTGGCATCCTGCACACAGCCGGGACGCAGGCCATCGCCAAGACTGAAAGACACATCGTAGGCTTTCATGATCTCGCAGATTTCATCGAAATGGGTATACAGGAAGTTTTCCTGATGATGTGCCAGACACCACTGCGCCATGATCGAACCGCCACGCGATACGATACCGGTTAAGCGATTCGCCGTCAGTGGTACATATCTCAAAAGCACACCGGCATGAATGGTGAAATAGTCCACGCCTTGTTCAGCCTGTTCAATCAGGGTGTCTTTAAAGATCTCCCAAGTCAGGTCTTCAGCCACACCATTGACTTTTTCCAGTGCCTGATAGATTGGTACGGTTCCGATCGGCACTGGAGAATTCCGGATAATCCATTCCCGGGTTTCATGGATATTCTGTCCGGTCGACAGATCCATGATCGTGTCTGCACCCCAGCGCGTCGCCCAAGTCATTTTCGAGACTTCTTCTTCGATACTTGAACCGAGTGCAGAATTACCAATATTGGCATTGATTTTGACCAGAAAATTACGCCCGATGATCATCGGTTCCAGTTCCGGATGATTGATATTGGCCGGAATAATCGCGCGGCCGGCGGCGACTTCCTGACGCACAAATTCTGGCGTAATTTCAGTCAGGTTTTTTGCACCAAAATTCTGGCCCGGATGCTGGCGCATATCGACACCATCGAGTTGACGTAGGTTTTCACGAATGGCAATGTATTCCATTTCCGGTGTGATAATGCCTTGCTTGGCATAATGCATCTGGGTGATGTTGCGGCCGCATTTGGCTTTGCGTGGTTTTTGAATATGCGCGAAACGGATCGCGGCTGTGCGGATGTCGCGTAAACGCTGGCGGCCAAATTCAGAACTGAGCTGATCCAGAATTTCGCTATCGTTGCGCTGTTCAATCCAGCTTTCACGAACATTCGGCAGACCTTTGTTCAGGTCAATCGTCACGTTGGGGTCGGTATACACACCCGAAGTGTCATAGACCATCAAAGGTGGATTATGTTCGCCACCCAGACTGGTCGGGGTTTCACTTAAGGAAATTTCCCGCATGGGTACCTGAATATCAGGACGGGAACCTTGCAGATAGACTTTACGTGAAGCGGGCAGAATCCGTGTTAGATCACGGGCTTCCTGTTCATGAGCGGAGAGAGAAGTTTCAGAAGAAAGATTCGTTAACTGGTTCATGGCTATGATCCTTATGAATGACATCAACGAATCAAGCACGACCAAAAACGTAGGCAGATTTATCCTGAACAGATAAAGCAAGGGTTGAGTTTTTAGCTGGCTTGATTCCTACGCAGGTATTAACCTGATCAGGTTCAACGGTACTCATGCTCAATTCCTGATAACGACAAAAGGAATCACATGATCTCAGCGAGGATTTACTCGCGCTCCGTCAAGCGAGGCTAAAGCTTAGCTCAGTTTAGGCAGAATAAACAGGTTTAAATCTCTCAACTTTAAGCAAGGAGTGATTCAGACCTTGTCAAATGAACTAGATGCAGATGGCATCGGTAAAACAGTCTTTATCGTATTTTTGTGAGGGCGGACTGATCTGGGCATAGTACAGAATCTGTTCTGCTTCCGAGCGGTTTCTATAATCGGCAGGCAAGGCTTGCTGGCGCTGTTCCGGAGTCATGTCCAGAAATTCCAGAAATAAGCGTGCCTGTGTGGATAGTGTTGATTTCTGACCACTCGACATTCCAATAATAGTTTCCAGATGACTGGTATCGACCGCATAACGGTCGCGATAGTCTTCCGACACTGGTGATTGTTCGGTACCTCTAAACAGAAAATAGGTATATTGCTTCAGCAGATATTCGGCATCGCGGTTATAACTGCTATTCGGATAAGTCTTGAGATAGTCTTCCCAAAGCAGGCTGCGGGCTGCAATATCAGCGGCTTCAATCTGCAGGCGTTTTTCCACCAGTACTGGTTCCATATTCTGTTCCGCCAGATTTTCAATAAAGGCTTTTTCAGCGGCTGGTAAATAAGGGGCAAAAATACGCGCCAGATATTCCGGACTACGGCGATAATGTAAAGTACCATCCCCCAGATCCAGCAGTTCTACATAAGCCTGACCTTTGTGTTTTAACAGATACTGGTCACGTGAGGTGAGCTGTTGAAAATGCGCATGCTGAATGGTCGGATGCTGGGCCATTTCCAGTGCATATTGCTCAAAGGCGCGTTGCTGGAACTCGGTGCGATCCACCTTTAAAAAGCGCTGATACATTTCGGTAGAGCGCTGCATCAGGTACTTCTGCTCAGCCAAGTCCATCAACGGCAGGCACACTTTAAGATCTTGATTAATCTGCTCCAGCGCAAACGTCGTGCGCTGGTCATTAATCTGGGACATATTTTTTTCAATATTCTGGCACATGAGGCTAAAGTCACTGACTGGACTTTGCGTTTGCTTCGCCTCAGTCTGTTCGACCTGGATCTGTGGATCTGAGGGCTGTTGGCAGCCCCCAAGAAGCAGCACGCTACCAGCAAACAAACAGGCTTTGAATATCGACGGGAATGGCATTAACACTATGCTTCAGGACTCTGTATATATAGGTGAATTCAGAAAATAACGGCCTTACTGGGAGATATTGTATAGATCAAACTAAAATACTATGTTTAGTATTGTGAATTGCTTTGTTACATTGCCGGTATGGGAGCCAGAAAATTGAATTAATGATGGATAAAAATTGATCTTTATATTAAAAAATTAATAAAAATCATACGTAAAAATTCAAGAGATCTCTTTAGTATGGCTTAGCTTAAAGCGCCAGAATTTTTTGATCTGAATGGCTGTTAGGGGTTAACACTATAAAATGAAATTAAAACTCAGTGTCATGGCCGGTTTATTGCTATTAATTAGTCCGGCGATTTTTGCCCTGGATTTACAAGAAGCCTATGCACGCGCCCAGCAAAATGATCCAAATTGGCAGGCGAATGTGTTGCAGTACCAATCCGATCAGCTCAATCTGGGGATTGCCAGCGGAAATTTGCTGCCGACCGTGACTTTATCTGGGAATGTGACCCGTAAAAACCAGTCGACCGATACACCGGCCGATCCACAATTTGCCAGTTTGACTACCTCAAGTACTACAACCCGTCAGGTGGCAGTTACTGCACGTCAGCCTTTATTCCGCTGGGATGCCTGGCAAGGCTATAAGCAGGTCAAGACCTCGGTCGAACTGAGTGAAGTCAATCTGCGCTTGCAAAAACAGCAGCATATTTTACAGGTGGCCGAAGCCTATTTTAATGTCTTGCGTCAGCAGTCTTTGACTACGGCATATTTACAGGAAGAGCAGGCACTGTCTGAGCAGTTACGGATGATGAATGCTAAGCTCAAAGAAGGTCTGGTAGCGCGCAGTGAGGTCAGTGAAGCCAATGCCCAGTATCAGAGTGCCCAGGCCAACCGGATTTCGACCCAGGTTCAGCTGGTACTGGCCCAAGAACAGCTGGCACAGTTAATCGGCCCTTATCAGGAAAATCTGGCGGTATTACGCAACGATTTCCAGTTCCAGAAACCGGTTCCAAGTGATATGCAGTCCTGGACCGAATTGGCACAAAGCCAGAATCTGAATATTCTGCAAGCGCGTCTGCAAAAGCGCTATTCTGAAGATGCCAAACGGGTCGAGCAGGCTGCACTCTATCCGCAGGTCGAAGCGGTCGGAACCTATGGCTATTTAAAGCAAAGTCCGGCCACGATTATGTCCAGCAATGGAGATTTCGACCAGATAGGTGTGGAAGTGAACTGGAATGTATTTAGCGGTGGACGCACACAAAAAAGTATCCGTCAGGCCGGTGTCAATGTGCAAAAAAGTGAAGCGCAACTGGATGCGGCCATCCGCAAAGCCAATACCGATGTGAAACAGTCCTTTATGCAGGTAGAAACCGATCAGGCCAAACTCAATGCACGTAAAGCCGCGATGGACTCTTCGGAAATTGTCTCACAAGCGTCCAGAGCCCAATATCAGGAAGGCTTAAAAACCATGGTCGATGTGTTGCTGGCACAGCGTAATGCCTTTTCTGCCAAGACCGATTATTTGAATGCCAAATATGATTATCTGTTGCATGTGCTGCAATTGCAGGCCTCGGTCGGGCAGTTAACCGAAAAGGAACTGGCAGAGCTGAATGCCTGGCTGATTGAATATGATTCGCCTCAGCCTCTATGAGGCTACTATTGTCATCAAACTTTCATCATAGATATGCTTTAATATGATTTATTATTGATCATTGTCCTCTATCGTTCAGGAGTAGCTTTCCTTGTGTCCAAATAATCCTGTATTAAGTCATCACATTTCTTCGCAATTTAATGAAGAACTGCAGGACGTAAATACCAAATTCATGACGATGGGCGGACTGGTAGAACAGCAGGTAGCTAATGCCATTCATGCCCTATTGGACACAGATGTCTCAATGGCAGTAGATGTGCAGTTTCAAGATAATGTCGTCAATCAGATGGAACGAGATATTGATGAAGGGCTGACCCTGATTCTGGCGCGCCGTCATCCTGCCGCGATTGATTTACGTATGGTGCTTGCCATGTCCAAGGCCAATACCGATCTGGAACGGATTGGCGATGAAGCCTCGAAAATAGGCCGAATTGCACAAAGCTTATGTGAAGAGGGCGGCTCACCGCGCGGTTATATGGAAACCCGGCATATTGGCAACCAGGTGCGGGTGATGATTCATGATGCACTGGATGCTTTTGCGCGTCTGGATGTAGATCAAGCTTTGAAGGTCATGTTGGCAGATGCGGATATTGACCGTGAGTATCAATCAGCCACACGTACGCTTATGACTTATATGATTGAAGATCCGCGGCATATCAGTCGTGTCATCAATGTATTATGGGTGCTGCGTTCGCTAGAAAGAATTGGCGATCATGCCCGGAATATTTCGGAACAGGTGATCTATATGGTCAAAGGTTTTGATGTGCGTCATACCAGCGTTGAAGAAATTGAACAGAAAGTTCAGCGTTAAACGTTCCAGACTTAAATAAAAAAACCTCCAGCTCGGAGGTTTTTTATTGGGATAGAAAAGCTAACTATGAGTTTCTTCCTCAGCATCATCTTCAAAAGTTTTGGCAATTTTTTCAATATTCAGGCTTTTGGCCATCGCATCAAAGATTTCCTTATATACGCCTTGCTGATGATAAAGCTGGTCGTGTTCACCATGTTCGGCAATCGTTCCTTCTTTCATTACATAGGTATAATCCGCATCAATAATCTGCGACAGGCTATGCGAAATGATGATCACGGTACGGCCTTGCTTGATCTGGTCCAGACTTTGTTTGATCTGTTCCGTGGCAATTGCATCCAGACTCGCCGTCGGTTCATCCAGAAAAATGATCGGTGGATTTTTCAGGAACATCCGTGCCAAGGCAATCCGTTGCTGCTGGCCGCCAGACAGCATCAAGGCATCGCTGTCATAGCCATCCGGTAACTGTAAAATCTGCTCATGAATCGAGGCTTTTTCTGCCGCCTCAATTACATCTTCCATTGAGGCAGTAGTTTTGCCGTAACGGATATTGTCAAAGATGGTGCCCTGAAAAATATGGTTTTTTTGTAAGACCAGACCAATATGATCGCGTAGATATTGGGTGTCATAATCTTTCAGATTAATGCCATCCAGTTTGATCTGGCCTTGCTGCGGTTCATAAAATTTATCCAGCAGACTGATCAGGGTGGATTTTCCGGCACCCGATAAGCCCACCAAGGCGGTAATTTTATTGGGGCGAATTTCCATATCAATATCTTTCAGAGCATGGTGGCCGTTTGGATAATAAAAATTCACGCCACTGAGTTCAAACTTGCCTTGGACAACCGGTTTCTGCTGACCGCTTTGTTCAATTTCATCATCGGCTTCCAGAATCTTGAAAAAGCTTTCTGAATAGATCATGGCATCATTCACTTCATCATAAATCCGGTGCAGAGATCGGATCGGAGCAGAGACATTATTAAATAGCAGCACATGAAACATGATCATGCCGATACTCATCTGGCCATCCAGTACAAAGTAGGAGGTTAGAATAATGATCAGTACAATCCCAATCTGTTCCAGAAAAGTTTTCAGGCCATCAAACAGGAAACTGGTCTGGCGGGTTTTCATCTGATTGTCGGTCAGCTCACGCTGTAAACTGAGCTGCTTTTCCGATTCAATCGATTCGCGGTTAAAAGACTTGATCACGGTAATCGAGTTGATGATGCTGAGAATGCCTTGACTCTTTTTCTCCCGGCCATCGCGAAGACTGCGGCGCCAGCCTCCCAGTTTTTGCGCCTGTTTATAGGTCAGCCAGAAATAGATCGGAACAATGGCAGTCGCGACCAGACCGACATAAACATTGGCATAGTACATCAGCCCCAAAGCCACAATGGCACTGGTAAATAATGGTAAAATATCAATGAAAAAGATCTGTACCAGACGGGTCAGTGAGCCAATACCACGGTCAATCCGGGTCTGTAATTTACCGGCCTGATTATTTTCCTGATTAAAAAATTCCAAACGATATTTTAAAAATTTTTCAATAATCCCTTGGGCTAGGTCCTGAGAGACAAAGATCCGCAGTTTCTCTCCATAGAACTTCTGCCCGAACTGGACAAAGGCATTAATAATTTCTTTGCCGAGCAAAATTGCCGAAATCGTGATCAGAATATGCCAGCCTTGCTCCAATCCTTGACCGGCTTCGAGTAGCGAATTGATGCTGTCGACCGCATATTGCAAGGTAATGGCATTGACCTGTGCGGTGAATGAGCCAATCAGGGTCAGAATCAGCGTGGCAATCACCAGCAACCGGTAAGGCTGAACAAAGGGACGAAGTTTCTGAAACAGCTGCCATAAGTTCATAAAAGGATTATTTTTATTGTGAAAGTTGAATTCAGTCTAGGCAGGAATCATGCCAGCCACAAGCATAAATGTTGTAGTCATTTGTGAAGAGCAGTTGTAATCCTTTAGGTCGAATGTCAGTATTTTCATGTGGATACTGGATCTGATGGATATGACTTTCGATTTATTTGCACCCCAGCCGCAAGCCAATGTATTACCTTTTGATGGGGTAGTGGAAGATTATGGCCTGATTTTGGATGAGAGACAAAGCCAGCAGTATCTACAGCATTTTCTCAGTCAGCTGGCCTGGCAACATGATGAAGTGCATTTATTTGGCAAGCACCATGTCACAGGTCGCCAGGTGGTCTGGTATGGCGATGAACATTATCAGTATCATTATTCTGGTACGCTCAAACAAGCTCAGGTATGGACACCCGGATTATTCCGTTTAAAGCAGCATATTGAAATTCTGGTCGGTCATCCCTTTAATTCCTGTTTGGCCAATTTGTATGAAGATGGTTCTCAAGGCTTGGGCTGGCATAGTGATGATGAGCCGGCTTTATATACAGGTACTTCTCGGGAAAATGTCATTGCTTCTCTGAGTCTGGGAGCCACCCGAAAAATGAGCTTTAAGCATAAAACCCACAACGATAAAGTCGATGTGCTGTTACACAGTGGACAGTTGATTGTGATGCGTGGCGCGACACAGCAACACTGGAAGCACAGTATCAGCAAAACCAGCAAAGTTTTAACGCCGAGAATTAATCTGACTTTTCGTTATTTTTATCCTTAAGAAGCATTTTTGAGCATAAAAAAGCACCCTGAAGGATGCTGATTTAAAAAATTTTCAAGACAGATTAAGGCGTGATCCCGGCAGGATGACGATACCAGCTTTCAATCAACAAGGCAGCCGCAATGCTGTCGGCAGAGAGTTTTTTGCCGCGACCTTGAGCCTGATAATGATCCAGCTCATCGCGTGCTTCACGGGTGGTCAGACGTTCATCTACCATCCAGGTTTCAATATTGGTCTGATGACGTAAACGGCGGGCAAATTTTCGCGCCCGTGTCGACAGCTCGGATTCACTATCATCCATGTTCAATGGCAAACCGACCAGAAATAAATTCGGTTGATGGCTTTTCACGATTTTGAGCAGTTCATCCCAGTTGGGGATACCATCTTTCATGGGAAATAAGGGCAGGGGATTGGCACTTGCAATCAGGGATTGTCCAACTGACATTCCCATTTTTTGTGTACCAAAATCAAACGCCATAATGGTTTGTGGCACGTTTACATCAGGCATGTCCAATCTCGGAAGATAACCAGTTGCGGTCTACACCCATTTTTTTATAGGCAGCGTCCCAACGGTCGTTATAAGGGAGGTTAAAAATCAGATCCATATCGGAATCACAAATCAGCCAGTCACCACGGGCAATTTCCTGTTCCAGCTGGTGTTTGCCCCAACTGGCATAACCGAGGGCAATCTGATAGCGACCGACCCCTTCATTATGCGCAATGGCATCCAGAATATCTTTGGAAGTGGTAATGCATACATTTTCACCTACGGCGATGGAGGAATGCCAGGTCGGCTGACCAGTATGCAAGACAAAACCGGCCTCAGGGCGTAAAGGGCCGCCTTGTAATACTTCATGCGGATTGACATTGTCTGCTTCAATATCAAGATCATTCAGCAATTCTTTAATTTGAATGCCGGCAGGTCGATTGATAATGATGCCTTGGGCACCATCTTCATCATGACGCGCGAGATAAATGACCGTCTGTGCAAAAAAATCATCATTCGCATGCGGTGGTGCAATCAGACAACGATGTGTCAGAAACTGTTTGGTCACCTGAGCAGTTCTCCCAAAGTCAGTATGCTATGCAGTCTGAAAAAGTGAAGCATGGCCTACGGGCCTAATTGTAATCACTCAAACAGCGGCTTTCTTCCTGCTAGTTATCCCATAAAATGCTTAGGCTGACAACTTGGATATGGGGTAAATCAGGCATGAACAGGTTAAGGCCGGTTTTAAAATTCCTTTTAAAAAGACCTTCAGTGATTTTATTTAAATGATGGGAGGTAGTTTTAAGCGTTTTTTATTTATGCTAAAACAGCCAGATAAACCGAGTAAAAACTTACTTAAATTTTAATAAAAAATATTAAATATATTGTGGTGGAATGAATTAAATAATAACAATAGATCATTCATGGTTAAAAGTAGACTATATATAGTTTCTTGCTTTTAAATAGAATTTATCTGAAAACTAAAGGCAAGTTATTACAATCTCAGCTCATTAATTAAGCTCTAACTATATTTCGATACATAGTTTCTAGTGATTAAAAAATGGTCAATATTAGATAACAAACTATAATATTTGTTTATTTATGTAATAAATTTGCGATATATTGTACATAATATTTCAATTATTATACAAAATATACATATTGAAACCATATTGCTTTGTTCGTAGAATGCAGAAATTTTCATCTTTAATTTATTTTTTTAATGGGGTTGTTATGCATCATATTTTAAAAGGGACTTTAATTTCTGCGCTATTTTCTGTGTCGGTCACTTCACAGGCAGCAGTATTTAGTAGTTATAATGAAGAAGGTAGTTTTTTCCGTAGTCATTTGAATAGCGCTTTATCTGAAAACCTCATTACTCAGTTTAAGGACAAAGCTGATTCAAAGGATGGAGTTTTATATTTACTTGAACAAGCCCGCTTATTACAAGTTAACCATCAATATGAAGAAAGCCGAGATTATTATAAGCAAGCCTTTACGCTGTTAGAAAAACAAAAAAATCGGGCCAAAATTAGTGTGTCCCGAATGGGGTTTAAGGCTCTTGCCATGGTCAGCAATGACTCTGTAGTGCCTTATCTGGTACCAGCACATGAGCAGGTGCTGGCGCATATTTCCCAAGCTAAAAACTATATTTTCTTAAAGGATCTGGAAGCTGCTGCGGTAGAAATGCGCGTGGCTCAGGGCCTCCAGCGTGAAATCGAATTGTTGCACCAAAAAGAACTAGAAAAGAAAAAAGACAAAGTAGCTAAAAACACGGAAGCAGAGAAGAATCTAAGTGTGCTGGATGAAGCTTTTGTCGGTCTGGACCCCATAGCCGGCAAGATTAAGAACAGCTATCAGAATGCCTACGCTTTTTATATGGCAGCCAATTTATGGGAAACCTTGGGTGAATACAATGATGCCTTGGTTGATTATAAGAAAGCTTATGAGTTACAACCAGATAAGCAAATTTCCGAAGACGTGAAACGTCTGGATCAACTGGTCACACAGCATAAGAAGGGTAGTGTTCCGGTGATTGTATTTATCGAACAGGGAATTGTACCGCAAAAGGTGGAAAATAAAATTGATGTCCCTACACCGGGCGGTTTAATCAATATTGCTTTTGCGACCTATGAACCAAGTACCTATGTGATACCAACTAGCCTGAAAGTGAAAGTCAATAATAAAGCTTTACAAGACAGTTATGTGATTAGTGATATTGGTGCTTTGGCCGTCAAGGACCTCAAAGAAAAAATTATGGCGAATGTGAGCAGTCAGGTGCTGCGCGCCACTGCAAAATATGCCGCACAAAAAGAACTTGGTAACCAGTTTGGTGTGTTTGGTCAACTTGCCGGTAACGTCTTAAATATGGCGACTGAGCGTGCTGACTTGCGTGGCTGGAGTACCTTGCCGAGTAATGCCCAGATTGCGCGCTTAAATTTAACGCCGGGCAAACATAATTTACAACTTTCTAGCGGGAGTGTATCTAGCTCTCCGGTCACCCTAGATGTGAAAGCCAATCAAACAGTGTTTGTCTATGCCCATCATGTTAATGACAAAATTACGGCTAGTGTAAGCACCATTCCACATTAATCATAAATAAGGGAACAATATGAAACGTCAATTTAGCTTTGCTGTACTTGGTTTAGGGGCGCTGTTCATGGTGGGTTGTACCGCACCGAATGCCTTATCTACCCAAACCAATGCCAATAATGAAATGAGTATCCGCACCATTACCAATAATCCGGTATTAACTACGGAAGTCTTTGTGGAACGTGTGAATATGAGCTTGGTTGGTGATTTAAAGCGTGCTTCAATCGCGATCAAAAACCGCCGTTTTAACAATAAAGATTTTAGCTACAAGATTGTTTGGGTGGATGCACAAGGTGTGGAAGTTAATCCTGAAGGTGCCATCTGGAAGCCGATCCAGTTAACCGGACGTGAAACCAAAGGTGTGCAGTCCTTGGCGCCAAATCCATCTGCTGTTGATGTTGTTGTGTATTTGAAAAAATAAGAGAGACTTGAAATGAACGCAAAATTGATTTTCGCCGCATTGGCAACTACGACACTGCTTAGTGGCTGTGCCTCTACTGGTTCAGTAAGTTATGGTGATGCCCAAGCAGTCGAAACCTTAACCACAGACTTTGGTTCAACTGACTTGCAAATGATTGCAGCCAAAATGGTGGATGACATGTTGATGTTCCCGCCAGTGGTGCAAATGACCCAAAACCGCCGTCCGGTCATTGTCCTTGATCGGATTCATAACAAAACCCAGGAACATATCGATACCGAATCGATTACTGACAGTATTCAGAACAAACTAATCAATTCTGGAAAATTTCGTTTTGTTGATATGAAATCGGTGAATGCGGTGGCACAGCAGCTAGCTTATCAAAAGCAAAGCGGTATGGTGAACCAGTCAACAGCAGTACGTGCCGGTGGTCATATTGGTGCCGAATTTATGCTAAATGGCAACTTGTCGAGTATTGTGAAGAATGCCGGTGGCAAGAGTGATGTGTATTACAAGTTCACTTTTAAATTGCAAAACCTGCAAACTGGTATCGTAGAGTGGACTGGCGAGAAAGAAATCCGTAAGGCAGGCAAACGCTCGACTTTTGGTCTGTAATTTCAATGAAGGTCACTGTGCTTTTGGCACAGTGACTGTAGAAGAATATAATATGAAAAAAATATTACTTGCAGGCCTGTTGTCTGGATTGTTGAGCGCTCCGGCCTTTGCAGCCATTAAAGAAGTGGTTAAAGAAGCCAGTGGAAGTGGTCCAACTCAACACCAGGCGATTTCTGAAGCCTTATTAATTGCTGTGCAATCGGTAAATGGTGCTTCAGTTTCTTCCCAAATGAATTATGAAGAGACTGTTTCTGTATCGGTGAATAATCAGGGCTGGAGTTATAACGGTAAAGTTTCACCAGTTTTTAGTGTGGCAAATCAAGGTTCAGGTTCAGTGACCAAGTTTCAGGTGCTGAGTGTGACGGGTGCAAAAAATAATTACCGTGCCAAAGTTCGCGCACATGTGGTGAAGTTTGAATCGACTGTACAAGACCAGCATTTGCGCAGGATTGCAGTATTGCCATTCCAGATGGCCGAGAAAAATAACCGACTGGCCAATGACACATCTGCCTATGAGTTTAGTCAGGAATTATCCGATACTTTAGGAAATTATCTGGCTCAAAGCGGACAGTTGAGTGTGGTAGATCGTCATTATCTGGATGAAATGCAGTCTGAAAATGCATTCCTGTATTGGGATGGTGCACCGCATGAGCTGGCGCGTATCGGTCAGAAAGTTGGAGCAGACTATTTACTGGTGGGACGAATTAATGATCTGTCTAGTGCCAGCCATCAGCAAATGTATGGTTTGAATGCCGGCGCTGAACAAGTGCGTTTAAGCTGGCGTGTCATTGAAGCCAATACCAGTAAAGTGGTAGCAGCGGGCACTTTCAATCGAACTCTGTCTAATTTAATGACACAGAATATTCTGACCAATAGTTTAAATGACAGTACGGCGGATAAAATTGCTCAGGGCTTAAACCCGGAAATTTTACAGGGCTTAAAATTACAGCCTGTACAGTCTCAGACTGGTCAATCTTATGATTCATCACCGGGCTATGAAATGACGCCAGGTTCAAGCGATCAACCTGTAAAATGGTAAGTTAATATTAGTTCGAATGATTTTTAACACATAAAAAATCTCTGACCTAAATGCAGGGATTTTTTATGTGTCGCTTTACAAGTAGCTCAAGCCTGCTGAAATTTCAGCTGACGTAACTGGCGGGCATGTTGCAAGGTGGTTTCACTAATCTCTACACCGCCTGTCATTCGAGCAAGCTCCTGAATAATTTCGTTTTCTTCAAGATTGATAATCGTACTGCTGGCAGGATCAGTTTGCTGTTTTTTCACCAGTAGGTGCTGATCAGATTGTGCGGCTACTTGTGCCTGATGGGTAATACACAGAATCTGTACATGCTGGGCCAGATCGGCCAGTAAACGCCCGACAATCTCTGCGGTACCACCACTAATCCCGACATCAATTTCATCAAAGACCAGCACTTCAGCTTCGGTTTTTTCTGCATTCATGACTTGCATCACTAGCGCAATACGCGAGAGTTCACCGCCTGATGCAACCCGGGCCAAAGGCTGTGCCGGAATGCCTTTATTGGCAGTAAACAGCAATTGAAGAAAGCTGAGACCTTCACTAGAGGGATGCTCCAAAGGCTCAAACTTGAACTCAAAATGTGCTTCAGGCAATGCCAGTTGTTTGACCTGCTCAGTGAGCTGCTTGGCCAACGGTGCTGCGGCTTCACGGCGAATCTGATCCAGATGTTGGGCTTTATCCAGAAACTCCTGATAAGAAACCGCGACCTGTTCAGCCAGTGTTTCCGGATCTTCCAGTTGATGCAGCTGTTCTAATTCGGTTTGCCAGGCTTCATATTCTTCTTTGAGTAATTCTGGCTGGGTACGATATTTACGTGCCAGACGATGGAAGATTTCCAAAGTTGAATTCAATACTTCCATACGTTCCGGATCAAAACTCTGCCTATCCATAAACTGACGTAAATTCGCTGCTGCATCTTCAAGTTCACTTTGGGCATTCAGCAGGGAAGTATAAATCCCGGAGAGCTGTTCGCTACGACCGGCATGTGATTCCATGCGACGTAGAATGGAAGCCAGTTCTTGGGAAATATTCTGTTCGCCTTCATCCAGACTATTCAGGCTATAGACACAGTCCTGCATGATCGCTTCATGATGGGAAAGCCGGTCAAATTCCTGTTCAATCTCCTGATAATCCGTTTGAACAATTTCTTCCAGTTCTTCTAGCTGCAGTTCCAAGGTTTCCATGCGTTGCTTACGGGTCGCTTGTGCATCTAGCGCTGCCTGATGCTGACGAATATTTTTCTGCCAAGTGCTATACGCATCACGTACTGCTTGAGCCGGCGCATAAAAATGATAATAACGATCCAGCCAGTGCTTCGGATAAGGTGGTTCTAATAATTGTTGCTGACTATGCTGGCTATAGAGTTGTACTAGTAAACGCCCAATTTCTTTCAGTTCAGACAGGCTGCTCGGACGTCCATTGATCCAGGCCTTACTACGGCCGGTGGCAAAAATCACCCGGCGTAAATGAATTTCACCTGATTCATCATCCAGCTCATGCTCTTTCAACCAGGCTGCTTCAGGACTGTGTTCCTGATAGCTGAAGCTGGCGGTGACATCCGCCTTTTCCGTACCATAACGCACATAATTGGTATCGGTTCGCTCACCCAGACAGGCAGACAATGCATCCAGTAACAGGGATTTACCTGCACCGGTTTCACCGGTTAAAACGTTAAAACCTTTATCAATATCAATAGCAAGATGCTCGGCTAAAGCAAAATTGATCAGAGTTAAATGTGTCAGCATAAACGCATCCGGGCTGCGAAAAGTTTGATTGAAATAGCCTGATGTTGGATTGGGGTCACAACATGGCTGTGATTATTATAAATCAGGATGAATCAATTTCATTCTATCTTAAATTTTAACGATTCATATATGCTTATTTCACTGTATTTTCGCAAGAAGCTGACTCAGAAGTCCGTTAATTCACTGCTGATTTTCATATTTTTGACATCCCCAATCTTTAAATTAATGACTCAATTGAGCCTGTTTCACAAGAGCACGTGCAAATTGAAACTTAAGCTTATATGTCAGCAAAATACAGGCCAAAACATGCTGAAAATAGCAGAGGTTTAGGCGATACAGAATATTTTATCGACGCCGACAAACTTCGATTGATTAGTTGAGGGTGCACATTTAAACTACAGCAATCAAAATATTACAAAATGCTTTATCTGGAGAAATCGCATGTCAGCTCAGTTTGATCATGTATCGGTACTTAAAAAATCTAATGTATATTTCGGCGGGTTGTGTATTAGTCACATTGTACAATTTGAAGACGGGACCAAGAAAACGTTGGGTGTCATTCTGCCCTCAGAAAATGCCTTGACCTTTGAAACACATGTTCCTGAGCGCATGGAAATTGTTTCAGGTGAATGCCGTGTTCAGATTGGTGATAGCGAAGAAAGTGAGCTGTTCCGTGCCGGTCAGTCTTTCTATGTACCGGGCAATAGCCGTTTTAAAATCGAAACCGATGATGTGCTGGACTATGTCTGCCATTTTGAAGGTTAAGTCCAGATTCAAGATCAGTGCAAACCGGGCAAGAAATTTCAGTGCGAATCGGTTAAACTAATCAGCTATAGAAATCCTGTGAAGTCAGCTTTACGGGATTTTTCTTTTGTATATAACTAATCTAGAGGTCGTTCATGGCAAAACCTGAATATTTTTATGGCGTACATTCAGTGGAGTCATTGTTAGAGCTTGAGCCTGAACGTGTCTTGACATTATTCACTCTCAAAGGACGCGATGATCAGCGTTTAAAGCGTGTACTGGAACTGGCTGAACCGTTTGGGATCAGTGTGCAGCAAGCCAGCCGTGACAAACTGGAGAAACTGGCCGGGCAACCGTTTCACCAAGGTGTGGTCGCTGCGGTACGTGCACATCCGACCCTGAATGAAAAAGATCTTGAGTCATTATTGAGTGCGAATCCTCAAGCATTGTTATTGGCTCTTGATCATATTACCGATCCGCACAATCTCGGTGCCTGTATCCGTACAGCCGCTGCAATGGGCGTTGAGGCAGTGATTGCGCCACGTGATCGTTCTGCAACTTTAACCCCGACAGCACGTAAAGTGGCTGCTGGTGGTGCGGACAAAGTCAAATTCATTCAGGTGACCAATCTGGCGCGTACTTTGGGTCAAATCAAAGAAGATTTTAATGTTCGTGTGGTTGGTACCATGCTGGATGAAAAAGCGCTGCCGATTCAGAATTTTGATTTTACCGGTACCGGAGTTTGTGTGGTGATGGGTGCGGAAGATACCGGCCTACGTCCAATTACCCAAAGCCAATGTGATCAGACCGTGTATATCCCGATGGCAGGTAATCTGCAAAGTCTGAATGTCAGTGTGGCTACAGGTATGGCACTGTATGAAGCCTGCCGTCAGCGTAACCTTTAATTGATGATGGCATTGTCAGACCGTACCCAAGGCTATGTTTTTTTAGTTGTTACCATGTGCATCTGGGGCGGTTTTACCTTAACGGCTCGCCTGAATGCACTTTGGCAGATCAGTGCCTGGGATATTGTGGCCTTGCGTTTTTCTCTGGCCTTCCTGATTCTGATGCCGATCTTGCTCTATCGTAAAGAGGCCGCTTTTTTACTGAAAAAAGAGCCTTTTATTTTAGCGATGATTGGTGGGGTGATTTACTGCCTGTTTGCCTATAGCGCTTTTCACTACGCACCTACCGCCCATGCTGCAATTTTCTTGAATGGCTGTATTCCAATCTGTACCGCGATTATGGCTTTTTTTCTGATGGGGCAGGCTTTTGATAAACATACCTGGGCCAGCCTGATCATTATGATCGTAGTACTATGTCTCATGAGTATGCTGATGTATAGGGAAACTGGTGTGGCCTTTGGAGCAGGAGACGGGCTGTTTTTTATTAGTGCTATACTTTGGGCGATTTTTACCGTTTTATTGCGTAAATATCAGCTAACTGCATGGCAGGCAATGTGTGGTGTCGCGATCTGGTCGGCAGTGGTTTATGTGCCGATTTATCTGCTATTTTTACCGAAAAACCTGAGTGTGCCTGAACCCGAGCATTTACTGTTTCAGACCATTTTTCACGGCATATTTGTGGTGATTATTGCTACTTTAAGTTATGTAGAAGCCATCAAGCGTCTTGGTGCATTTAAGGCAGGCAGTATTACCAATCTTGCACCTTTTATTGCGGCAATTCTGGCTGTACCTTTATTAAATGAAACTTTAAGTCTGGCCATGGTGTGTGGCCTGATGGGTATGGCAGTTGGGGCCTTACAGCCGTGGCGCTGGTTACAGCATCAGGACAGTCTAAGCCGAAAATTAGCAGAACAAAAAAAACAGTCTTAATCAGACTGTTTTTTTTATGCTTCAGCTGGCTGCCATGTTTAAATATTTTTGATGTAATAGTCTGAGATGGGCATAGAGATGATCCAGATGACCATCATTTAGGACAATATCATCGGCCATGGTCTGCTTTTGTTCGCGGGACATTTGGGCAGCAATGATATTGCGAATTTGTTCGATATTCTGGCCGTCACGTTGTGAGGCCCGCTCAATTTGCAGTTCGATGGTGGCGTCAATCAGTAAGGTATGCTGGGTGAGTTCGTGCTGATTGGTTTCAAATAAAAGTGGTGAAACCAGAATGGCATAGGGACTTTGCGCAGCATGTAGTTGCTGGATAATGGAACTGCGAATTGCCGGATGGGTAATACTTTCCAGGGTCTTGCGTGCTTCAGGAGATTGGAAGATATATTCACGCAAGGCACGCCGATTCAGTGAGCCATCGGCAAGCAGTACCCAATCGCCAAAAGCCTGCTGAATCTGGGTAAGTGCAGGCTGCCCAAGTTTGACCACTTCACGTGCTACCACATCGGCATCGACTACCGTGATCCCTTGTGCTTCAAACCACTGACTGGCAGCAGACTTGCCACTGCCAATCCCACCAGTTAAACCGAGTACAAATTTCAATTTATTGACCTAAATACACTTTCATAATTTGTTCACCCCAAAGGAAAGCGATCCAGCCGGCAATCGCAATATAAGGACCAAAAGCAAAAGGCTGATTTTCCTTGCGGACTTTTAGCAGGATGATGCCAATAATCGCACCTACCAGGGAAGACAGCAGCACAATTAAAGGCAGTAATAATGGACCCATCCAGGCACCCAAAGCGGCTAGCAATTTAAAATCGCCATAACCCATGCCTTCCTTGCCGGTAATGATTTTAAACAGGTAATACACCACCCATAGACACAGAAAACCAATGATATACCCCCAAATGGCAGAGCTTGGGGAGGTATAGAGTGCATAACTATTTACCCCCAAACCTAGTGCAGCCAGGGGCAGGGTATAACGGTCCGGTAATAACTGGGTATCAAAATCAATAAAGGTTAGCGCAATCAGCACATAAGTCAGGATCAGGCCAAACAGCATTTGCATTGTCGGACCAAATACTGCTACGACAAGCAGTGCACAAACTGTGGTCAGAATTTCAACAAATGGATAACGGATGCTGATAGGATTCTGACAGTTCGCACACTTGCCCCGCAAGATCAGCCAGCTGATAACGGGAATATTTTGGTACCAGCAGATTGGCTGATGACATTTAGGACAAGTCGAAGCGGGTTTGCTTAAACTTAATTTCGCTTCATCAATCACCGGCTGTTCTGGATGCAGGAACATCTGGCAATCGGTACGCCATTCCTGTTCCATCATCTTGGGCGTACGGTAAATCACTACATTTAGAAAGCTGCCGATACATAAACTAAAAAGCCCAACTGCGATATACAACGCCGTTGGGTTTTGAATAAAATAAGAAATAATATTACTGAACAAGATATTTAACCTGCTGATTAGCCAACGACTGAACCCATTTGGAAGATTGGAAGATACATGGCAATCACCAGACCACCGACGAGAACACCTAGAACAGCCATAATCAATGGTTCCATCATCGAGGTTAAGCCATCTACTGCATTATCAACTTCATTTTCATAATGGGTAGCAACTTTATCCAGCATGGCATCTAATGCACCTGATTCTTCACCAATTGCGACCATTTGGATGGCCATGGAAGGAAACTTGTTGGTGACCCGCATGGCAAACTGTAGCTGTTGACCAGTAGCGACATCTTCACGGATTTTCATCACAGCATTTTCATAGACTACATTATTGGTGGCGCCGGCAGTAGATTCTAGTGCATCAATCAAAGGTACCCCGGCTGCGAAAGTCGTGGCCAGAGTGCGACTATAACGGGCAATAATCGCCTTATACACCAGATCCCCGAAAATCGGTGCCTTGAGCGCTGCTTTATCCAGAAAATCACGGAATTTTTTACTGCGTTTTTTGGCTTCTAAAAATGCTGTAATCGCTATCCCGATACCAATAATTAATAGGAACCAGTATTGCTGGAACCAGTTAGACATGTTGACAACCATTTGTGTAAAGGCGGGAAGATCAGCACCAAAGCCTTGAAATAATTCTTGGAATACAGGAACAACCTTAACCATTAAGATGATAGTAACAGCAATAGCTACCACTATGACTGATATAGGGTATTTCATAGCTTTTTTGATTTTTTGCTTGAGCAGTTCGCTTTTTTCTTTATAAATTGCTACACGATCGAGCATAGTTTCAAGAGCACCCGATTGTTCACCTGATTCAACTAAAGAGCAAAATAAATTATCAAAATACTGTGGATATTTACGCAGTGCTCCAGCGAAAGTGTTACCCCCCTCGACTTCACCTTTAATTCCCAGTACAACTTCACGCATGGATGGATTTTCCAGACCTTCTGCGACAATCTCAAAGCCTTGTACCAGTGGTACCCCGGCTTTCATCATGGTCGCCAATTGTCGGGTAAAAATCGTAATATCCAGTGTTGAGACTTTTTTCTTCATCAAGCCTTCGAGAATATTTTTTTTCTTTTCCCGAATGGTCTTGATGCTGATACCTTGTTTTCGAAGGGTGACCTTGGCCAGAGCCATATTTTTTGCTGGCAATTCTCCCTTGATCTTTGCCCCTTTACGATCAATTCCTTCATAGCTGAAGATTGGCATCATCTGGCCTTTCTTTACTGCTGCCATACCTTTATCCTTATTTTAGATCAGCGCCCGATCATTCGCTGGTGACACGATTGACTTCTTGTAGAGAAGTTACCCCCTGCATCACCTTGACTAAACCTGACCGGCGTAAATTGTTAAAACCTGCACGTGCGGAAGCATCGGCAATTTCAAGTGCATTGCCGTCCTCCATAATAATTCTGGAAATTTCGGGTGTTACTTTCATAACTTCATAAATACCCACACGACCCTTATAGCCTTCGCGACATTCATTGCAGCCCACCGGTTCATAAATTTGGAACTCAGGTTGCTGCAAGTCGGTTTCGGTAAAACCCATCTCCAGTAAGCTTTTTTTCGGAATATCGGCAGGTTTTTTACATTGTGAACACAAACGACGCGCCAACCGTTGTGCAATGACCAGGTTGACTGAAGTGGCAATATTGAAAGAAGGCACCCCCATATTGCGTAAACGGGTCAAAGTCTCAGGCGCACTATTGGTATGCAGCGTCGACATCACCATATGACCGGTCTGCGCCGCTTTAATCGCAATCTCGGCAGTTTCCAGATCCCGGATCTCACCGACCATTACGATATCCGGGTCTTGACGTAAGAAGGACTTTAGTGCCGCAGAGAAGGTCAGGCCAACTTTATTATTGACGTTGACCTGATTAATGCCTTGCAAGTTAATCTCGACCGGATCTTCCGCAGTTGAGATATTGGTATCTTCACGGTTTAGGATATTCAGACCGGTGTAAAGAGAAACTGTTTTACCGGAACCCGTCGGGCCGGTGATCAGCAGCATCCCTTGCGGTTTGTCCAGCGCCTGCATAAACAGTTCTTTTTGTTCCGGTTCATAGCCCAGAGCATCAATCCCCAGCATCGCACTGGATGGATCCAGAATACGCAGTACCAGCTTCTCGCCAAACAGGGTAGGGAGAGAGTTGACACGGAAATCAATGGCTTTGTTTTTGGATAATTTTAGTTTGATTCGGCCATCTTGCGGTACCCGTTTTTCTGAAATGTCCATTTGCGACATGACTTTAAGACGTGAAGATAAACGAGTTGCTAGCTGTAGCGGTGGTGTTGCAATCTGGCGTAATACCCCATCGACCCGGTAACGTACCCGATAGATTTTCTCATAAGGTTCAAAATGTAAGTCTGAAGCCCCCATACGGATCGCATCAATTAGTAATTTATTAATATATTTAACAATAGGGGCTTCTTCACCCTTGTTACTGTCATCCTCTTCTTTATTCGGATCAGCAGATTCGACATCAACATCCAGATCAAAGTCTTCATCAAACTCAAAGGTGCTTTCTTCGGTAAAATTCTGCTCGATCAGTTTTTCAAGTTTATTGTGTTCAACAATAATGGTTTCAATATTGAGTTTAGTGGAAAAACGGACCGCATCAATCGCTTCAATATTGGTTGGATTGCTGATGGCAATATATAAAATACTGGAATTTTTAAAAATCGGCAGGATGCGATACTTGGTAATCAGCTTTTCATCAATCGCATCCCGCAAAATTTGGGCAGGATCATAGGCACTGATATCAAACAGTGGTTCGCCAAATTCAACTGAAATCGTTTCAGCAATGACGGTCGGGGAAAGTTGCTGCTGGTTAATTAACTCAGCCACGATATCGATTTTTTCTTGCTTGGCATGCGCCAACGCACTGCGCATATCTTCAGCCGAGATGACGCCTTCCTCGACCAAACGACGAATAAATCCGGTAAATCTTGGCGACCCCTGTAATGCTGTCATGCTATAAATGCCTACTCATCAAATTCTTTTAATTGCTATATTAAAATTATACGTTTGTTACGTAAAAATACCATAGCCAAGAGTGCTGCTAGCTTCCTCATCTCCAGTAAAAGCATGAACTGGTTAGAAGAAGTCCTCATTTTTTTAAGTGATAACAAAAAATAACCATTTTGGATAGTCTAAACTGAGAATGAGTGATAAGAAAACTATTCTTTTAATTTTCCAATTCCGTGTAGAATGTGCCCAATTCAAAATATGTAAATGAAATAGGTTAATTATGTCGGTTTCGACGATTACCCCTTGGGTGATAGGTAACTGGAAAATGAATCCAGTACAGGCAGAGGCATTGAGCTTGGTGCGTGGTATTAAGAATTTGCTGGAAACTGCGCCAATTGCCGAAGATCAATGTCATTTAGGTGTGGCACCGATTGCCATTGCCTTAAGCCAGATTCAGGCAGAGCTGTCATCTGCGGTTCGTCCGATTTATACCGTAGCACAAGATGTTTCACGTATTTCTGGAACAGGTCCCTACACTGGTGAAGTCAGTGCTGAATTGTTGGCCGATAGTCAAATTCACTATGTACTAGTGGGTCATTCTGAGCGCCGTGAAATATTTGCGGAAAATGCTGATATTTTAAATGCGAAAATCAAGAATGCCTTAAGTGCCGGTTTGACCGTGATTTATTGCGTTGGTGAAAGCCTGGAACAACGTGAAGCAGGGCAGGCAGAAGCTGTAGTGCTACAACAGATTTGTGATATTGCTGCTGTGGTTGAAGCGGAGCAATGGAACAATATCGTGATTGCCTATGAACCGATCTGGGCAATTGGAACTGGTAAAACTGCTTCTCCTGAAGATGCACAGGCCATGCATGCACAAATCCGTCAAGGTTTAAGCCAGATCACTGGTTATGGCGCGACGATGGCGATTTTATATGGTGGTAGTGTCAAGCCGGAAAATGCAGTAGAGTTAGCAGCCTGCCCAGATATCAATGGGGCATTGGTCGGTGGTGCATCACTCAATGCTGAGTCGTTCCATAAAATTGCTCATGCATTTGCAAATACACAATAATTAGGAGTTCAGCATGCAAACTTTTGTGCTGGTAGTACATATTATCTTAGCTGTTTTGATGATTGTCTTGATTTTGGTTCAGCATGGTAAAGGTGCAGATGCTGGTGCCTCTTTCGGTGGCGGTGGTGCAGCGACAGTATTCGGAGCATCGGGTTCGGGTAATTTTATGACCCGTTTGACTGCGATTTTTACTGCACTGTTTTTCGTGACCAGTCTGACTTTGGCGATTTTAGCCAAGCAACAAACATCGAATGCCTATAGTTTGGGATCGGTTCAGTCTGCGCCGACTGCACCTGTGCAATCGAATGAAACTTCACCAACTGCACCAGAAACGACCGAATAGTTTTAATTAGTCCTTTCTTTTTTTCAGTGATGCGACTAGAATGCGTCACAGCTGCGGTGGTGGTGGAATTGGTAGACACGCTACCTTGAGGTGGTAGTGCTTTCGGGCGTGGGGGTTCAAGTCCCCCCTTCCGCACCAACTTATAATCCAGAAATTTAAGTTGGTGTAGGCAGCTGAAAAAACTTCTATTGATGCGGGATGGAGCAGTCTGGTAGCTCGTCGGGCTCATAACCCGAAGGTCGTTGGTTCAAATCCAGCTCCCGCTACCAATCAATCCTTTTTAAAGACGCAAACTTTCAAGAGGCAGCTTAAACAGGTTTTAAGTTGAGAAATTTAATTTGCATGTTGTTGCGGGATGGAGCAGTCTGGTAGCTCGTCGGGCTCATAACCCGAAGGTCGTTGGTTCAAATCCAGCTCCCGCTACCAATCTTTTAAAGATGCAAACTTTAAAAGCAGTTTAAGTACTTTAGACTGAAAGTTATTTGTACGCTGATGCGGGATGGAGCAGTCTGGTAGCTCGTCGGGCTCATAACCCGAAGGTCGTTGGTTCAAATCCAGCTCCCGCTACCACTTTTTCAGCGACAGATGACAAATATGCAGAATGATGTGGTTTTGATTGAAAAGTTCTCATCTTTTGTATATAATTTTTGCACGTTGATGCGGGATGGAGCAGTCTGGTAGCTCGTCGGGCTCATAACCCGAAGGTCGTTGGTTCAAATCCAGCTCCCGCTACCAAGTTTCTAAAAAGAGGCTCACAACAAGGTGGGCCTTTTTGCACAGTGGGATTTGAAAAAATCTTAAATTGTGCATTAATTGGGGCGATTTACGCCCTTTTTTATTGGCTATCGTGTAGTGTCGACATTATTTGGTCAAATCTCCATGTTTCACTACTACTATAGTTTGTATTCGTTTGTAGTGGTCAAATAGATCATAAAATCGCACCAGATGACGAGAGTAAATGAAGCTATCAAATAAAACTCAAGCACTTCAGGACTTGATTGCACCAGCAGTTGAAGCCTGTAATGTAAACCTTTGGGGGATCGAATTCCTGCCACAGGGTAAATGTTCGTTATTACGTATCTACATCGACAAGCCAGTCGATGAGAGCGTTGCACCAGCAATCAATGAAGATGGTGAAGAAGAGCAGGGGCGTGGTATTGGCGTTCAGGATTGTGTGCGTGTAACGCAGCAAGTGGGCGCAATGCTGGATGTTCATGATCCGATCTCGGGTGAATATTCACTTGAAGTATCTTCGCCAGGCTGGGACCGTCCATTCTTCCAGCTCGAGCAGATGTCAGGCTATATCGGTCATACCGTAGCACTACGTTTGATCAGTGCGGTAGATAACCGTCGTAAATTCCAGGCCAAACTGGTTGCTGTCGATCTTGAAAATGAAATGATTCAGGTTGAAGTAGAAAAGCAACAGGTATTGGAGATCGACAGTCACAATATCGATAAAGCAAATTTGGTCTTCCAAGATTAATTGAATAAATAAAAATTTAACGAATAGGTGACGTATGGCACGTGAAATTCTGACCGTCGTTGAAACGGTTAGTAACGAAAAAGGTGTACCTCGTGAAGCGATCTTTGAAGCGCTTGAGCAAGCTTTAGTTGCTGCGACAAAGAAAAAATTCTACGAAGGAACACATTCGGAAGAAGCACGTTTACGTGTGGAAATCGATCGCAAAACAGGTGACTATCGTACTTTCCGTCAGTGGGAAGTGGTTGCAGACGAAGACCATGAAATGCCAGCTTGTCAGGATGCCATCTCTGATGTCGATCCGGCAAAATGGTCGATTGGTGACATTCGTGAGCTGGAAGTTGAGTCAATTGACTTCGGTCGTATTGCAGCGCAAATTGCCAAGCAAGTGATTGTACAGAAGATCCGTGAAGCAGAACGTGCGCTCGTAGCCGATGCTTACGAATCTAAAGTCGGCGAGCTGATTTACGGTGAAGTGAAAAAACAAACCAAAGACGGTTTTATCATTGACCTAGGTGACAATGCTGAAGCGTATCTTGCTCGTGAAGAAATGATTCCGAAAGAAATCCTTCGTCCGAAGCAACGCGTGAATGCGATTCTCTTCAATGTCAACCGTGAAGGTCGTGGTGCGCAGTTACAACTGTCACGTGCTAAACCGGATATGCTGATTGCATTGATGAAGAAAGAAATCCCTGAGATTTCTGAAGAAATCATTGAAATTAAAGCGGCGGCTCGCCAACCAGGTGTTCGTGCTAAAATTGCAGTGAAAACCAATGACCACCGTATTGACCCGGTGGGTGCTTGTATTGGTATGCGTGGTACTCGTATTCAGGCTGTACAGCAAGAGCTCAATGGCGAGCGTATTGATGTAGTCGTTTGGTCGGATGATCCTGCGCAATATATCGCAAGTGCATTGGAACCAGCAGATGTATCGAGTATTGTCATCGATGAAGATGCACGTACTGCAGACATCATTTTCGCAACCAGCGACCAGCTGGCACGTGCGATTGGTTCACAAGGTCAGAACGTTCGTCTGGCATCTGAATTGACTGGCTACAAGCTGGACATGATGCTGGAAGAGGAATACTACGCCCGTCAACAAAACGAAGCGCAACAATATTTAGACATGTTTGTTACCCGTCTGGATATCGCGGAAGATTTGGCGATGGCATTGGTAGAAATGGGCTTCACCTCGCTTGAAGAAATTGCTTATGTCCCTGCAGAAACGTTTGATGAAATCGAACTGGATGCGGAACTGGTTGAACTACTGCAAAGCCGTGCGAAAGAAATTGCACTTGCTGATGCATTACAACAGCAAGAGAACATACAAGCGCCAAGTGAAGAACTTGTTGCAATGGAAGGCATGACAGTAGAGATCGCGCAAGCGCTAGCAGCTCGTGGTGTGGTAACAGTGGATGATTTAGCAGATCAGGCGACTGACGATATCGAAGATATTGAAGGTTTGGGTGCTGAGAAAGCAGGTCAACTCATTATGAAAGCGCGCGAATCATGGTTTAACTAGGAGGTAGTATATGACGGACAAGTCGATTAAAGAGTTAGCCCTCAATGTGGGTCGTCCAGTTGAGAAGCTCCTAGAGCAGGTTCGTGAGGCAGGTTTACCACAGCGTAAAGCTGACGATATTATTACCACCGAACAACAAGACAGCTTGATGAGCCATGTGAAAAAGTCACAGGGTTCAGAAAGCCAAGCAGGGCAAATCACGTTGAAACGTAAAACGACTAGTACGGCTAAAGTAGCCAGTACTTCAGGTAAGGCGAAAACGATTAATGTAGAAGTTCGCAAGAAGCATACATTTGTTAAGCCGGATCCAGAACAGATCAAAGCAGAAGCATTGGCGAAAGCCAAGGCTGAGCAACAGGCCAAAGCTGCGCCTGAACAGAATACAGCGCAAGCTGCTTCTGCTGAAGCTCCAAAAACTGGCGTAAATAACGCGAATAAAGCTTTAGAGGCGATGCGTGCTGCTGCAAAGCAAACCAGCGACAAGCAAGAAGTTTCTAAAGCTGCAGTTGTGGTAAAACGCAAATCAACCAACAAGCCGATTGTGAAGCAAGTTGTTAAACCAACTGAAACCGCTGAACAGAAAAAGGCACGTGAAGCAGAAGCAGCAAAATTAAAAGCTGTTGAAGAAGCGGCACGTCGTAAAGCGGCTGAAGAAGCGCAGCAACGTACGCTTGAACAAATGCGTCAAATGGCGTCCAAGTACACCGCGGAAGATACCACTGCAACGATTCGTGTTGTTGATGATTCTCCTCTGGCTGCCGGCCTTGTTGGTCAGGCATATGAAGACTCTTTTGCCAAAGAAGACCGCGAAATCAAACGTGGTACGAATACGCCGAGCGCGCGTGCACCTAAAAAAGGTGGTCGTCGTGGTCAGGAAGAGCAAAGCTTCAGCAAACAGCCTAAGCGCGGTTTAAAAACTAGCCAGGGCAACAAGCACGGCTTCGAAAAACCTGTGAAAAAACAGGTTTACGATGTTGAAATCGGTGAAACGATTGTCGTTGCTGACTTGGCTGCGAAAATGGCAGTTAAGGTTCGTGAAGTGATTAAATCACTCATGAAAATGGGTGAATTGGTTACTCAGAACCAGGCGATTGATCAAGAAATTGCTGCACTTGTTGTTGAGGAAATGGGCCATAATCCGGTACTGGTTTCTGATACACAAGCTGAAGATAACTTGCTTGAAGCAGCTGAAGAAGCACGTGGTGCGCAATCTACGCGTGCGCCTGTTGTTACCATTATGGGTCACGTTGACCATGGTAAGACATCGCTGCTTGACCGTATTCGTCGTGCCAAAGTGGCTGCTGGGGAAGCGGGCGGTATCACACAGCATATCGGTGCTTACCATGTAACTACTGATAAAGGTATGATTACATTCCTTGATACTCCGGGACACGCAGCATTTACTGCAATGCGTTCACGTGGTGCGAAAGCAACAGATATCGTGGTTCTGGTTGTTGCAGCAGATGATGGTGTAATGCCACAAACTGCAGAAGCAATTGACCATGCACGTGCTGCAGGTACGCCAATCATTGTTGCGATCAACAAGATGGATAAAGAATCTGCTGATCCAGATCGCGTATTGAATGAATTGACTGTGAAAGAAATCGTGCCAGAACAATGGGGTGGTGACGTTCCAGTGGCAATGGTTTCTGCACATACTGGTCAAGGTATTGATGAACTTCTTGATATTATTTCGATTCAAGCTGAACTTCTAGAGCTTAAAGCATCGGAAGAAGGCGCTGCACAAGGTGTCGTAATTGAAGCACGTGTAGACAACAGCCGTGGTGCGGTAACGTCTATTCTGGTTCAAAACGGTACATTGAAAGTAGGTGATCTCGTTCTTGCCGGTTCATCTTATGGTCGCGTTCGTGCGATGACGGATGAAAATGGTCAGCGTATCAAATCTGCAGGTCCTTCGATTCCAGTGGAAATTCTGGGTCTTCCAGAAGCACCAATGGCGGGTGACGAAGTTCTTGTGGTGAGTGACGAGAAGAAAGCACGTGAAGTTGCAGATGCGCGTATGGATCGTGAACGTCAAAAACGTCTTGAGCGTCAATCTGCAATGCGTCTTGAAAACATCATGGCGTCTATGGGCAAGAAAGATGTGCCTATCGTAAATGTTGTGTTGAAAACTGACGTACGCGGTACCTTGGAAGCATTACACGTTGCACTTGCTGAGCTTGCGACTGATGAAGTTAAAGTACGTATCATCGGTTCTGGTGTAGGTGCGATCACTGAGTCTGACGTGACACTGGCTGAATCTTCAGAAGCAGTTCTACTCGGCTTTAACGTACGTGCGGACAACGCTGCGCGTCAAAAAGCAGATGCAGACAGTATCGACATTCGTTACTACTCAATCATCTATCAATTGATTGATGATGTGAAAGCAGCAATGAGCGGTAAGCTTGCACCAGAACATCGTGAAACGATTCTGGGTGTTGCACAAGTACGTGAAGTATTCCACTCAAGTAAGTTTGGTGCGGCTGCGGGCTGTATGGTACTTGAAGGCGTATTGCATCGTAACAAACCGATTCGCGTATTACGTGATGACGTGGTTGTGTTCCAGGGTGAGCTTGAATCTCTTCGTCGCTACAAAGAAGTGGTTGAAGAAGTTCGTGCCGGTATGGAATGTGGTCTTGCGGTGAAAGGCTATAAAGACATCAAAGCACTTGATAAGATCGAAGTGTACGATGTTCAATTGATTAAACGGAGTCTTTAATGGCGGGTAGTCAACGTCTGAAGCGTATGGCGGATACAGTACAACGCGAGTTGTCCGAACTGATCCGTCAAGAGCTGAAAGATCCACGCTTAGGTGGTCTGGTGACCATCTCTGCGGTGAAGGTGAGCCCAGACCTGGGATATGCGGAAGTTTATGTCACTGTGATGGGACGTGAACTTGGCGATGAGCAAAGCCAAGAGGCCAATAAAGAAACTCTGGATGTGTTGAACAAAGCATCTGGTTTCCTGCGCCACGAGCTGAGTCGTCGTATCAAAACCCGTATTACGCCTCGTCTACGTTTCCATTACGATAAGACCAATGCATATGGTAACTATATGTTTGGTCTGATCGCTGAAGCAGTGAAGGACTTACCTGAAGCTGAAGCAAAAAAAGATGATGAATAAGTCTTAGGACTAAAAAAGCCACCTTCGGGTGGCTTTTTTTATCTCTCTATTTTGAGATTTGGGAGAACTGGAATCGCTTGCTCAATTAATCTAAATCATCATTGCGATTGATTTTCTTTTCATAAAAGGTACGACGGCGTGAACGCTGCCAAGGCAGGGGGCGTTCTAGCGTTTCCGGCACTTCGCCACTCAAAGAGCGTAACCGCAAATGCAATGCAGCCTGTGCCATCAGATTGGCGGATACCGGCGCAGTAATAAAGGCAAACAGGGTAATCAGCACTTCAGCAAAACCGAAACGGCCATACATGGCAGAGAAAATAATTGCTGCAATTAAGAAACTGCCGAGGCCCAAAGTACTGGATTTGGTCGGTGCATGCAGACGCATGAACAGATCGGGCAAGCGCACCATCCCAATTCCGCCGACCAGCATAAAGAAAGCACCAATCAATAGAAAAATCGACACCAGTATTTCTAAAATTAAAGACATTTAAAAACTCCTAGTCGATGACATGGCCAGTGGTAAAATAACGCGCCAAGGCTGCGGTAGAGACAAAGCCCAGCATCGCGACCAAGAGAGCGCCTTCAAACAGAAAGGTGCTGCTCCAGTAAATGCCTAAAATCACCACTAGGCAGGTGGCATTCAGAAACAGGGTGTCCAGTGCCAACAGGCGGTCAACAATAGAGGGACCGGTAATCAGACGGATCAGACACAGTAACATGGAGATGGTGACCGCACCCAGACAAATCAATAATGCATAAGGTAGAATCGTCATGCTTTTTCTCCTGATCGTGCATTAAAAATCTCAATGAGCGGGCGTTCATAGCGCTGCTTAATTAGCTCGATTTCGGCCGCTTCATCATCTGTGCTTAAGGCATGCACCAGAATATCACCACGATCCTGGTCAATCCCTGCAGATACCGTGCCCGGTGTGGTGGTAATAATCATCGCCAGCAAGGTGTTGACTTCTTCATGTTCGGTGTCTAAAGGCACTCGGAACCATTTTGGATGCAGATTCTTCGTCGATCCTAGCACCAGTTTTGCGACTTTGATATTGGCTACTACAATATCCCAAACTACGACAAAGAACAGGTGCAGGGCAGGAGTCCACTGGATATTGGGGGTATAGTCAATAAAGGGTTCGACCATACGTGGAATGATCACCGCGAGTAGCAAGGCCATCAGCAGGGTTCCAGCGTCCAGGCTGTGTGCCAGTAAAACCCAGCTCAGTCCTACAATCACAGAAACCAGCGGATGCGGGAACCAGCGTTGAAATAATGATTCAGCCATTAAGGTCCCTCCGCCGGTTTAAGTTGATTATCATCATATTCGGTCTGTTCAATGTGCTGCTGGTCAATCTGGCGTTGCTTGAATTCAGAAATATGTTCACCCTTCAAGGTCGCTTCTGAAATTACATAAGGAATCAGATGCGCATTAGGATCTATCACCTCACCACCATATTTGGTTTCTGGCAAATACTTCGGATCGAATGGCTGGACGCTAATAAACTGACCTTCTGCATCCGGTTTTAACAGCGCGGCTTCATAGACCGAATTGTTTTTGATCTGTTCCGCAGTCTGATAATTATATTGATAAATCGGTCCGGCAAACACCACGTAGGCGGTTAAGCTCGCGAGCAATATATAAATCACCCGGTCATTGCGTGCCGGCGCTTTACTCGGCAGGGCTTCATATTTATGAAACTCTTCAGAATCAAGATCATCTTCAGGTCTGCTCGAACGCCAGAACAGGATAAAACCGACCCGGGTAAAAGCCAGAATACTGAGAAAACTTACCAGCAAAATGGTCAGGATAATAATCATCTGATAATCTGAATTAGCAGAAGCCTGCAAAATAAAGATTTTACCGAAGAATCCACTAAACGGTGGCAGGCCTGCCATCATCAAGGCGATGATGAAATAGACAATCGAAACCAGCTTGTTCTGTTTCATCAGTGGGGCGATTTTAAAATGATCTTTAAATTCGCCACGCTGTGAGGTAATCCAACCCGACAGAATATAAAATGCGGCCGCAATCAGGGTACTGTGTACCAGGTAATATAGCGCACCCGCCCAAGCCGCAGTATTATTCAGGCCAATGGCCACCAAAATCGTTCCGACTGAAGACAGCACCATAAAACCGACAAAACGGCGCAGCCGTTCGGTGCCAATCGCACAGATCACCCCATAGACGGATGTGACCAGGCCAATCACTAGCAGACAGTTCATCAGAATCTGATGGCTATATTCATCATCAAAAACCGTGCCGTTGATCCGCAAAATCGCATAAACCCCGACTTTGGTCATGATGGTAAAGAGCGCGGCAACAGGAGTCGTGGCTACTGCATAGGTTTTGGGTAACCAGAAACCCACCGGCAGCATTGCTGCTTTGATTCCAAACACCACAAACAGCATCAAGCCACCAGCAACCGCCAGTTTATGCTGATCTTCTGCAAGGGTTGGCATCAAACGGGCCACATCGGCCATATTCAGGCTACCGACACTGCCATAAATCATCCCGAGTCCAATCAGGAATAGCGCAGATGCCAGCAGGTTAATGGTGACATAATGAATTCCCAGCTGAAAACGTGCCTTGCCTTGTCCATGCAACAGCAGTACATAAGACGCCATCAGCAGAATTTCAAAGAACACAAACAGGTTGAACAAGTCACCGGTTAGGAATGCACCAGTCAGACCCATCAGCAGGAAATGCACCATGGCATGGAAATAACGGCCGCGTAAGTCCCATTCTTTGCTGGCATACCAGACCACAGGTAAGGCGAGCGCATAGGTCAACACCAGCATCATGGCCGAGAGCTGATCCAGCACCAGCACGATCCCGAATGGTGCTGCCCATTCGCTGAGGGTGTATACGCTGATTTGGCCCTCGCTGCTGTTTATCAGATAGCTAACGGCAATGATCAGGCCCAAGATTCCCGAGAGATGGCTGATACCACGACGCCAGGGTTGACGCCAGTCCGTGATCAGAGAGCCTGCACCCGGATTTCCCAAAAGTACCAAGGCAAAAGCGGTAAAGGCCGGCAAAAGAATGCTGAAAATAGGAGTATGTTGAGTCCAGAAATTGAGAAGATCAGTCATTAAGGCTCATCCTCACGTGGATCAATCTGGGGGATATCTTCTTTTGAGTCAACGTGGTCTGTTCCTGATTCGTAGCGGCTACGCAGTGCCAGTTGGACAATAAAGGCAGTGGTGGCAAAGCCAATCACGATGGCCGTCAGCACCAGTGCCTGAGGTAGAGGGTCAGTCACATTCGCGGCTTCGGTTAATACTGCAGGCGAATTCATCTGAATCCGGCCCATGGCAAATAAAAACAGGTTGACCGCATAACCAATCATGGCCAAGCCCAATACCACCGGCAAGGTACGGGCACGCAGGATCAGATAAATGCCTGTGGCTGTCAGCAGGCCAATCGCAGAGGCTAATAAAAATTCTAAACTGATCATTCTATTATCCTCTTGGTACGGGGCCAGTCATGCTTGAGTGACGTGAATCGCCCAAGACCGAAATCATCAGCATGGTCGCACCGACAACAGTGACATAGACGCCGACATCAAACAGTGCAGCCGAAGCCAGATGCATTTCTCCAATGATGGGCGGAGAGACATAAATATGTGCACTGGTCAGGAATGGACGTGACCAGAACCAGGCCGCGATTCCGGTCAACCCTGCAATCGTTAAGCCGATCCCGATCCAGATTTCATACAGGCGACCGGATTTGGCGCCAAGCAACTGTTCGGTTTTGTCCTGTCCCACTGCAATATATTGAATAATAAGTGCCAGTGAAGTCACTAGTCCGGCAATAAAACCACCGCCCGGCAGGTTATGGCCACGCATAAAGATATACAGGCTGACTACCAGCGCGACCGGCAAAATCCAGGATGCGGTAATACGCAACATCAGCGGGGATGGGTTAAAACGATAGGTCAGGCCCTGAGTCATGGTGGTACCATGCGCACGCATGCCATCCATCAGGCTCAGAACACCAATCGCCGCAATGCCGAGTACAGTAATTTCGCCGAAGGTATCGAAACCACGGAAATCGACCAGAATCACATTCACCACATTGGTGCCGCCGCCCAGAGGAATGGACTGTTGCAGGAAGAACCATGAAATGGAATTGTGATCACGGGTCATGATCAGCCAGGCAATTGCCGCAATCCCGAGACCGCCGCCCAAGGCAATAATGGCATCGCGCCAGCGACGGGTCGGACTCGATTCATACGGAGTTAATTGTGGCAGTAAAGATAAACTCATCAGTAGCAGAACAGTGGTGACCACATCGACCGTAATCTGGGTCAATGCCAGATCGGGCGCCGAAAAGCCGATAAAGACCATAGTGACGACCAGGCCGACTGCACCGCTAATCAGTACCGCTTTAATCCGCTCATGATGGAACCACAGCAGCATCCAGCAGGCAGAGAACAGCAGTAACCACAAGATAATCGCCAGGGCAGGGGCATGGGTCAGCTCGCGCGTACCCGTACCCACCGCATTGCTGAGTAATGGGAACCCCACCAGCCCGACGGTAAAAATTACAATCCACAATAAATAGCTTTGCAATTTGCCATTTTCAGTGGCACGGCGGAAACGGCGTGAATTCAGCAGCAAATTTTTCAAAAACAGGTCGAACAGCACTCGGCCCTGTAAGCGGCCCAGTTTTGGATCCAAGTCGATTTCACGTAAGGCGCCACCTTTGGCGAGAGAAAAGTAAAAGATTATTCCGCCGAGCAGAGCAATCACACTCATCAGCAGGGGCAGGTTGAAACCATGCCAAAGCGCCAGATGAGTACCTTCAAAAGCAAAATTTTGGGTCGTCGCTTGAGTGGTGCTATTGACAATTTTTTCCACCAGAAGAGCGGGTAATAGTCCGACTAAAATACATAAAATTGCCAATAAGGTTGCCGGTGCGCGCATACCAAAGGCAGGCTCATGTGCATCTTTATTTGGGACCTGTTTGCCTAGCGGACCATCGAAAAAGACTCCATGCACCAGTCGAATGGAATAAGCCACCGCAAAAATCCCGGCCAGTGTCGCGACAATAGCGGAGCCGACCATAAGTGGGCCACTTAAACTGGCGACCAGTTCGGTAAAGAACATTTCCTTGGACAGGAAACCATTGGTCAACGGTACACCCGCCATGGATGCTGCCGTGATCATGGTCAATGTTGCGGTAAAGGGCAATAATTGCCATAGGCCAGACAGTTTACGTAAGTCACGAGTCCCGGATTCATGATCGATGATTCCGGCAATCATAAACAGTGCTGCTTTAAAGGTGGCATGGTTAATAATATGGAAAATCGCTGCTGCAACAGCCAATGGTGAACCAATCCCGAGCAGACACATGATCAGACCTAAATGGCTGATAGTTGAATAGGCGAGCAAGCCTTTCAGGTCTTCCTTAAAAATGGCAAAGAAGGCGGCCATGCACAGGGTAAACAGACCGACAAAGGTCACAATATTATGAAACAGTGCAGCACCGGCAAAGATCGGGAGCAAACGTGCGACCAGGAATAAACCGGCTTTGACCATGGTGGCCGAGTGCAAATAGGCAGAGACCGGTGTCGGTGCAGCCATGGCATTGGGCAACCAGAAGTGAAACGGGAACTGCGCACTCTTGGTAAAAGCACCGATTAAAATCAGCAACAAGGTTGGAACAAATAAATAATGGGACTGAATCTGTTCAGTCATCGTCAGGATTTGGTCAAGCTGATAAGTGCCGGTGATTTGACCGAGCAGGACAAAACCGCCCAGCATCGCCAGACCACCCATTCCGGTAATGGTCAGAGCCATACGCGAACCACGTTGCGCCGCTTCGTAATTGCTCCAGTAACCTACCAGCAAGAAGGATGAAATACTGGTCAGTTCCCAGAAAACCAATAAGATAATCAGGTTATTCGACAATGAAATTCCGAGCATCGCCGCCATAAACAGCATCAGCAGGAGATACAGTTTGCTCAGTGAATTTTTTGGATTAAGGTAATAATAGGCATAAATATAAATCAGGGTGCCAATTCCGCTGATCAGCAAGGCAAACAGCAATCCCAGAGAATCCAGGCGAAAACTGAAATCAATGCCGAGCTGGGGCAGCCAGGACCAGGTCTGGGTCATCACTGCACCATCAAAGATGGCAGGCGCCTGACTCAATAATAATAAGAAACTGCTGAGGCTGACACCAATTGCCCCTAAAGCCGTTACCCCGCGCGAAAATTGCTTCAGCCACGAGACAAGGGTTGTGCCTAATACTAACGGTAACAATATAATAATCGGCAGCACACTCGTATCCATTGTCATGATTTAGGTTTTGACCAACCTAAGGTGAATCTTTATCTTTCAAGGATTACAGGACCCCAAGGAGCGACCCAAACTTCTCAATCTTGAAAGCCAAAAGAATATTCAAAAAGAATATAAAACAGTTGTATTGCGCAACTTATAAACGATAGCAAATTCCGATTTTACAATGAAATTCGCAAATAAAACCGATCATATTACAGGATAACAACAACATCAACGTTTTTATGTGGAACTTATAAATTATACGCCGGCTCGGATTTAACAGGCGCTGCATGCTTAAACAGATCATCCAGAAGTGACCGAAAATTAAGATTAAATTGCAGGCATTGATTGTAAATTTGACTCAAAATAGTTTAATCAGGGCAAAAAGAGAATGCTGAAAAGGCTTCCTTGTTTACTCAAACAGTCGCTCTTATTTTTTTGAATCTGTTTAGAGCGACTGAGGTAGCGTCGGATGATGCTCCTGAGCAAGTAAAGCGAGCAATTCTTGTTGCTGTTCCGGATTTAACTGTTGTTGAATCATTTGCAATACAGCAAGCGGTGTGATGGGTTCGGTGACCGTTTCCAATAAAGTATCTTCGGGCGAGATATCTTTATTTCGCTGCAGTTCCAGCTCTGCGTAGATCTGATCAAACTGGGTTTTCATACTTTCAAGATGAATGGGGTGCAGCTGTTTATTTTCCAGTTTCAGACATTGAAAGGCGTGTGCCTGTTCCAGTAATTCAGGCCGGTTGCCGGTCGCAATAATCTGCAAGTTAGGAAAAGCCTGATGCAGGCGTGACAGGATTACTGCTGCCATCTCCTGATCCAGTTGATGATCAATCGCATCAATCAGTAAAACACCTGTACCTTCCTGACATGGAAATAAACTATTGGGATTCAATAGACAAAGACGCCGCACAATATCACCCACCAGCGCAATCCAGTTGCGGATACTGTTGGGCAGTTGCTGGAAGCTAAAGGTCTGTTGCTGATAGGTTACCATCAGTTGCAGCTTGGGCTGGTATTTTAAATAAATCTGGCTGACTTCTGGCAGGATCAGTGACAACGCCTGTTTTAAAGCGCTGAGATTCGGTGCATGCAGATGTGCCTGGGCTTTCTCGATCTGCCGGGCCAGTTCATCTCCGCGAATATCCTCTGGCTGCTGTAAGGCACGCGCCAAAATCTGATCCATAAGCTTAGCACTTTGCGCATTTTCAATATCACTGATTTCACGAAACCATTCAAAAAAACGGGCAAAGGTGGTGAAAGGAATCGCAGTGATTTCATAAGCATGTGCGGACTGGAGAATGGCCGGGTTATTTTTGTTGAGCAGATTGACTTCATTGGTAAAACGTTCAGCAGGATAATAGGCAATCAGGGGCAAGCCGAGCAGGGGATCGTGCAAGCGGGCTTTCTGATACAAGCTGAGCACACTTTCAAGCTGTGAGGTTTCTGCTTTGCTAAAACCCAGCCCCTGACTGTTTAAAGTCTTGTAGATTTGCCATGAACAGCTTTGTAGGTCCGCAGGCTCAGACTGACTGGATTCTGGCAAGCTGCCCATCTCTTCAGGAAAACCAATCTGGATATCGATTTTGGATTGCAGCCGGTTTTGCATGATGTCCTGATCTTGCATCACCAGACCCGCAGCACGGCTATCACGATAACGGGCTGCAAACCAGGTCAATGCCTGATAGCTAAAACGTAAAAGCGTAGTTTTGCCAGTTCCCTGATTGCCCAGAATCAAGGTAACCGGGCATTGCGGATAATTAAACTGAAGCTGAATGTCGAAAAAATGCAGGGTATGTTTCAGTTGAAGCGCTTGGATGTGCATAGATCACCTGTCCTATGATGTTTACATCCATGCCATGCACCTTAACCGACTGCCTGCCGAAGCGACTGCGGCATTTTGATCTTCAGTTGCTGAATCAGGTCATAAATGTGATGAATATTTAAACTCACTTTAGCACGTGTACAGGCCACGTAAAGTAATCTTAATTCTTCATCACTAATTTTATGGTCTTTTTCATTGAGCTTAAACTGATAGTCATCTTCAATATGAACCCGATCCCACTCTAGGCCTTTGGCCTTGTGCGCCGTGGAAATAATATAATCAGCCTGGGCAATTGGTGTGATTTTAGCCAGAGCTTTTTTCAGCGGATCGGTGCCATGTTCGTCCACCAGTTTGACCAGTGGCTTGATGTCACTGCCTTCATTGGTTTCACAATATTCATGGACATCATGCCAGGAATTAAACCAGGCCAGTTCCGGCACATCAACGACACGTTTGCCCTGTTTTAGCATGGCAGCCGCATCGACAAAACGATTCAGTTTGACGTGATCGGCTTGCAGGCTGACTTTATCGCCACGAACTAAACCTGCTAATAACAGTTCCATGGCGCGGGCATTGGTCCGGCATAAAATTGCATCACGCATTTTGGTATGCGGTTTATTCACGACTTTAGAATCTAACAATGGATTGCCGAGTAAAGGCACAGTTTCATTTAAGGCACCTAAAATGGCATTGGCATTCAGGGCAATTTCAGGACCGAAACGAAATGAGGTGGTCAGACGTGATTCAGGTAAAGGCAGTTGCTGCATGGCATTGACTGCACCACGCCAGGCATAAATCTGCTGATGCGCATCTCCGACATAGATCACCTGGGTACTGCGTTGTTTCAGTAAAATCCCCAGCATTAAGGGATCGGCATCCTGGGCTTCATCGAACAGCACATAATCTGCCGGAATATTCGGCTCAGACAGTGCCCAGAGTTTCAGGTAAATGTCATGACCGATGCCGGCCTGATGGTTTGGATCAATTGACTCTAGCCAGCGCCGTTCGACTGCCGGATAAAGCTTCTGCTGCAAGGTCTCGATATCATCTGGATGCAGCCAGCTTGGTGCCTGAATATGCCGTGGGGCAGGGTATTGCGAACTGGTCGAGCAGAAATAACCGACAGCATTGGCGACTAAACTCGCCAGACGCGAAGGCATCAAGACATATTTTTCATATCTTCCGCCCATCATACGGCGCATGGTCATCGGTTCAAGCCGGTATTCTTTGGCAATAAAACTTGGACTCAAGCGTGGCAGACGCAGTTTGTCGGTGACTCCACGTGGAACACTGCGAAACGCCAGCGAGTGAAAAGTACGGCAATCGACACCCCGGTGAAATTTGGCTTGCGCTTCACTGGCAATGGCCTTGTTAAAAGCCAGATACATGCCACGTCTTTGCGGCATGGCATCACTGATCATTTGCAGGGTGGTGGTTTTACCTGTGCCCGCATAGGCAATCACCTTAAAGGATTTGCCCAGACGTGCGTTATCAATAGCAGTCGCCTGCTCATAGGTCGCGGTCGGTTTTTTTAAATCAGACACAGATGAATTCAAGACTTAATGCTGACGATTGGCTTTTTCAACCAGGCCGGACAAGCCTTGGCGACGAGCCAGTTCATTGAGTACCAATTGCACATCCAGATCGAAATAACCCAGCATCACGATGGTATGGAACCACAGATCTGCCACTTCATAGATCAGATCATTTTTATGGTCTGCAGAAGCATCCTGATCAAAGTCTTTGGCTGCCAGCACAGTTTCAAAGCTTTCTTCGCCGACTTTTTCTAAAATCTTGTTCAAGCCTTTATGGTACAGCTTGGCCACATAAGATGAATCTGGATCAGCCTGTTTGCGTTCTGCCATCATTTGGCCCAGATAAGACAGGACTTCAACCTGTTCTGATTGAACGGTTGATGCTTCCATCGCCAGCGTATGCGGATTTGTGGATTTTTCACCATAAATCGCAGACGGGTCTTTCAACTGTGCATCGACAATTTCCCAGCCATTTGGCGTGAGCTTGCGATAGAAGCATGATTCACGGCCAGTATGGCAGGCAATGCCACCATGCTGTTCAATTTGCAGCACAATCACATCGGCATCACAGTCCAGACGGATTTCATGTACGGTCTGAAAATGTCCTGATTCTTCGCCCTTATGCCATAACTTGTTGCGTGAACGGGAGAAATACACTGCCTGATTTTTTTCGGCAGTTAAAGCCAAGGCTTCACGGTTCATCCAGGCCACCATCAACACACGTCCAGTTTGATGATGCTGGGCAATGGCAGGGACTAATCCTTGTTCGTTAAATTTTACTTCATCGAGCCATTGCGCGTTATTCATAAGGGTTTCCATCATTTCAATCAAAATATAAAAATACGGATAGGAAATATCCGCTGATAGTGTACGTGATCTCGCAGCATTTGCGGCAAAAATCTGTGTTGATCGGGACAGGCTGTGTCGTGGTTTTTTAAATCAGTCCACTTTATTCCAGATCTTGCAAAACTGAGACATAGAAAAGCCGCCCTGTCGGCGGCTCGTATTTCCATTAAATTATCCGTAGGAACAATTACCAGTGTTCGCCCGGGAACAGACGTGCATATGCTTTTTGCACCAAGTTTAATTTTTGTGGTTGGCCCACAGATGCAGTTGAACTTGGGAACAGGTTATAACCAATCGACATCAAGACATTGTTGATATCCGGTGCAATTGAATAGGTAATGGAAGCCAGGCGGCCCAAACCGGTCGCCACTTTTTTCGGACGTTTGACAATTGCATAGGCAATCAGGTCAGCCGCCTGTTCCGGAGAAAGCGTCGGGACATATTTATACATTTTGGTCGGTGCAATCATCGGGGTGCGTACTAAAGGCATATAGATCGATGTGATTGCGATTTTGTGCGAATGCACTTCTGCAGACAGGCAGCGGCTAAAGGCATCCAGCGCAGCTTTTGATGCGACATAGGCCGAAAAGCGGGTGGCATTGGCCAGTACGCCAATCGAACTGATATTAATAATATGACCCGCACGACGAATCATCATTTGCGGCAGGATATTCATGACCAGACGCACCGCGCCGAAATAGTTCAGCTGCATGGTCCGTTCAAAATCATGAAAACGATCTACTGACTCGTGTACCGCACGGCGAATCGAACGACCTGCATTATTGATCAGAATATCAATATGATCGACTGAGGCAATAATCTGTTTGGAAACTTCATCAATTGCTTCCATATTGTTTAAATCACATGGAAAGATTGAGGCTTTGCCGCCTTTAGCTTCAATTTCTGATTTTACTTGTTCTAGGGTTTCCTGAGTACGGGCTACCAGTAAAACATGGGCACCTGCATCAGCCAGTTGATGTGCTGTCGTTAAACCAATACCGCTGGATGCACCGGTAATCAGGACGGTTTTACCTGCAACACGTTTTTCCAGTTGTTTGTGTAGTCTATTTTTCACGTTTGTTATCCCTAATTTGAAGTCAGCGTTCAAATTATTTTTATTAAAGATCTATGGCGCTCTAACAGAAGATGAGAGCGAAGGTGAGTCCAGATATGATAACCAATTCTTCAAGAAAATCTATAAATTAAACTATTGAAATTAAAATAAAAATTAGAGTAATTGCTCTATTTGTGTTCACTCTTTCATTTAACTTTTAACATGAAAATAAAAAGCAAAGCAAGTGGCTGTTTTAGAAAATAAATAAAAAAACCTCACCAAAATGATGAGGTTTCGAAGCGGCTCGGGCACCTTTTTAAACGGCCGCCAGCGCCTGTTCCAGATCGGCAATCAGGTCATCACTATGTTCAATCCCGATGGATAAACGCACCATATCTTCACTGACACCTGCCGATTTTAACTCCTCGGCATTGAGCTGACGATGCGTGGTGGTCGCCGGATGGCAGGCCAGACTTTTAGCATCGCCGATATTAACCAGACGTGTAAACAGTTGCAGGGCATCAATAAAACGTGTGCCGCCTTCGAGACCATGTTCTACCCCAAAGGTCAGAATGGCAGACGGTTTACCTTTCACATATTTCTGTGCCAAGGCATGCTGTGGGTGATCTTTCAGGCCGGCGTAATTAACCCATTTCACTTTAGGATGTTTTTGCAGATATTCAGCGACTTTCAGTGCGTTTTCGGTATGACGTTCCATACGCAAGCTTAAAGTTTCCAGACCTTGCAGAATCAGAAACACATTCTGCGGGCTGATCGCAGCGCCGGTATTACGCAGTGGCACTACACGCGCACGGGCGATATAAGCTGCTTCTCCCAAAACTTCGACATAGTTCACGCCATGGTAGCTTGAGTCAGGCGTATTCAGGGCAGGGAAACGTTCGGGGTATTTACCCCACGGGAATTTACCGCTATCCACAATAATGCCGCCAATTGAATTGCCATGACCGCCGATATATTTGGTCAGAGAATGCACGATAATATCTGCGCCGAAATCGAAAGATTTTTGAAGTACTGGGGTGGCAACAGTATTATCGACAATGACCGGCACGCCATATTCGTGCGCAATTTTAGAGATTTCTTCCAGATCAATAATATTACCCAGCGGGTTACCAATCGATTCCACAAAAACCAGTTTGGTTTTTTCATCAATCAAGTCATGCAGACTTTCCGGTTGTTCATAATCAAAGAAACGGACTTCAATACCCTGTTTGGGCAGGGTGTGCGCAAAAAGATTATAGGTACCTCCGTAAAGCGTTGACACAGAAGCAATGTTGTCACCCGCTTCCGCAATGGTCTGAATCGCATAAGTAATCGCAGCCATGCCAGAGGCCAAAGCCAGTGCTCCGATCCCGCCTTCCAGTGCTGCAACACGTTGTTCCAGAACCGCAGTGGTCGGGTTCATAATTCGGGTATAGATATTGCCCTGAACCTTTAAATCAAAGAGATCGGCCCCATGTTGAGTATTGTCAAAGGCATAAGACGTGGTTTGGTAAATCGGCACTGCCACAGCTTTGGTGGTTGCTTCTGGGGTATAACCTGCATGAATCGCAAGAGTTTCTGCTTTATAACTCATTCTGTTTGATCTTCTTGTTTAAGTTTATGGCTTGAGTGTAGCATTTTCACATATGAGTAAAAGTGCAATTTTATTGAAATAAATATATGAAATATTCATATATCGGCCTGGATTTGAGTCATTTATTTTACTGAAAACAACTGTTTAAAAAAACATCAGCAATAAACTTGTAACAATGCATTGAAGTTCATGGCAATGGCTTATGTTTTCGCAGCTTTCTGCGTATAATAGCCGATTATTTTTTCGCTCATTTTTGAGCTGGGGTGGTTGTTTTAACCCCATTTGGTTTTTCAGTTGAGGAGTCCTACGTGGCCCAATATATTTACACGATGAACCGAGTGTCGAAGATGGTTCCGCCTAAGCGCGAAATCCTGAAAGACATCTCCTTATCATTTTTCCCAGGCGCTAAAATTGGTGTGCTTGGTTTAAACGGTGCAGGTAAATCTACCTTGCTTCGTATTATGGCGGGCGTAGATAAAGATTTCTCTGGTGAAGCGCGTGCACAGCCAGGTACAAAAATCGGTTATCTTGAGCAAGAACCACCTTTAGATGAAACTAAAGACGTTCGTGGTAACGTCGAAGATGGTTTGCGTGAACCGCTTGATGCTTTAGCTCGTCTGGATGAAGTCTTTGCTGAATATGCAGCAGAAGATGCAGATTTCGATGCACTTGCGAAAGAGCAAGAGAAGCTTGAAGCGATTATCCAGACTTGGGATGCGCATAACCTTGCCAACCAGATGGATCAAGCGGCTGCAGCATTGAACCTGCCAGCTTGGGATGCAGATGTATCTAAGCTTTCAGGTGGTGAACGCCGTCGTGTGGCACTTTGCCGTTTACTTCTGTCTAAACCAGACATGTTGCTTCTCGATGAACCAACGAACCATTTAGATGCTTCATCTGTATCTTGGTTGGAACGTTTCTTGAAAGACTTCCCAGGTACCATCGTCGCGATTACGCATGACCGTTACTTCCTGGATAACGTAGCTGAATGGATTCTTGAGCTTGACCGTGGTATGGGTATTCCGTATCAAGGTAACTATTCTTCTTGGCTTGAGCAGAAAAATGCCCGTTTAGAGCAAGAGAACAAGCAGGAAGAATCTTTTGCTAAAGCATTGAAAAAAGAACTTGAATGGGTTCGTTCAAATGCCAAAGGTCAGCAAAAGAAAAACAAAGCGCGTATGGAGCGTTTTGAAGAGCTTAACTCACGCGAATTCCAGCAGCGTAACGAAACCTCTGAAATCTACATTCCACCTGGTCCACGTCTGGGCAACAAGGTTGTAGAAGTTGAAGGCATCAGCAAATCGTTTGGTGATCGCTTACTGTACAAAGATTTAACGTTCACAGTACCACCTGCTGCCATTGTGGGTATTGTGGGTGAGAACGGTGCAGGTAAAACTACGCTATTCCGTATGATGACTGGCGAACAGCAACCAGATACCGGTACGGTAACGCTGGGTGAATCGGTTAAAGTGGCTTATGTCGGTCAGATCCGTGACACCTTAGATAACAACAAAACCGTTTGGGAAGAAGTGTCTGGTGGTTTAGATATCTTGAAGATTGGTGATTACGAAATCGCATCTCGTGCGTATATCGGTCGCTTTAACTTTAAAGGCCAGGATCAGCAAAAACGCGTAGGTCAATTATCAGGTGGTGAACGTAACCGTTTACAACTTGCGAAAATCCTGCAAATGGGTGCAAACGTGATCTTGCTGGATGAACCATCGAACGACTTGGACATCGAAACCTTGCGTGCACTTGAGGATGCCATTCTGGTATTCCCGGGTACTGTGATGGTGATCTCGCATGACCGTTGGTTCCTGGATCGTATTGCAACGCACATCTTGTCATTTGAAGGTGAAACCCCTGAATTCTTCACTGGTAACTATGCTGAGTTTGAAGAATATCGCCGTAAGCGTGATGGTGATGATCTTGTAGCGAAGCGTCAAAAATATCGCAAAATCGGTGTTTAATCATCTCCGACTTTTGTAAATAAAAAACCAGCCTCAGGGCTGGTTTTTTTATGTTTATTATATGGTGGAGGGTAAATTAGATTTCCCACTCATGATTACATTCACGGCATTTCCATTTCTTTTGTGTTTGCATGAATGCCTGCATTGAAATTTTAAAATCAGGTAAGTCCTTATAGAACATAAAGCCTGCGATCAAAGAAAGAATAAAGACGATCACAGTCGCAGTCTGTAAAGTGGTACCTGCACCATCGCCAAAAATCCACATCGCGATGCTAATAATCACCAGCAATAGCAACAGGAACAGGGCAGGAACCAGAAACATTAAGCTTTTAGGAACCACTGGACGTGGAGCTGCTTGACCTGGCTGGGCCACTGGCATGATTTTCGGGCTTTGACACTTAGGGCAACGATATTGCATTACAACTCCAAAATTCTAAATTACTGATTATTTTATCGGAAGATGCGAAGAAACCGAAATATTGCCCAACATAAAATATACAGGCAATAAAAAACCCAAGTCGCAATGCTTGGGTTTTTTATAAGATGACCATAATATATTATGGTCATCTTGAATATGGCGTCCCTACGGGGATTCGAACCCCGGTTACCGCCGTGAAAGGGCGATGTCCTAGGCCTCTAGACGATAGGGACAATTGAGGCAAATAACACAGCTAAAGCAAGACTTGATTTGGTGGAGTCAAGGAGGATCGAACTCCTGACCTCTACAATGCCATTGTAGCGCTCTACCAACTGAGCTATGACCCCAGTCTGTGTGAGCGCTATATTAGGGATATCGCGCTCACACGTCAACACAAAAATTAATTAAGCTTAATCAACTGCTTCATTTTTCGGCAACTTTAAGCTTTCATTGAGTTTTTCCCAGACTTTCAGCTCTTTTTTGCTTGGACCACCGACAATTTCCAGCGCATGACGTAAACGTGCAAAGGTTAAATCAGGACCAATGGTCACCATCGTTTGCATCACGGGTGTAGACGCAGTCGAACCGGCGATCGCAATAAAGAACGCAGGCATGAAATCACGTAACTTGATTTCCATCTGTGTCGCCAAGTCCATCAAGGTCTGGCTCACCGTGTCGTTATTCCAAGTAAACAGGCTTTCTAAACGCCAAATTGCGAATTGAAGACTTTGACGTACCTGTTCATCCGACAGTTTCTTGCTTTCAAACTGTTCTTTAGACAGGGTCGGGAAATGGTTGAAATAATGTGCAGACCAGTTCACAGCTTCAGACAGCAGGTTAATACGCGGTTGAATCGCAGCTGCAATTTCTTCTAATTTGGCACGATCTGCTTTCCAGGCCAATAAGGTGTCTAGAAGTTCAGCCGGGCTGAGTGCCTTGATCCATTGACCATTTAACCAGTTCAATTTCTCAACATCAAAGATCGGACCACCGAGGGATACACGTTTGATATCAAAATGTTCAATCATTTCAGCCAGAGTGAATTTTTCACTTTCATCTGGCATTGACCAGCCCATGCGACCCAAGTAGTTCAACAAGGCTTCAGGCAGTACACCGATGTCTCTATAGTAGTTAATTGAAGTCGGGTTTTTACGTTTAGATAGTTTTGATTTGTCTGGATTACGTAGTAGTGGCATGTGGCAGAGTACCGGCATGTCCCAACCGAAATATTGATACAGCAACTGATGTTTCGGCGCAGATGGAATCCATTCTTCACCACGAATTACGTGGGTGATTTGCATCAAATGATCATCTACTACGTTAGCCAAGTGGTAGGTTGGTAGGCCATCGGTTTTCAGCAGGATTTGCATGTCTACTTGCGCCCATGGAATTTCCACTTCGCCACGCAGCATGTCATTGAATTTACATACACCTTCAGTCGGTACTTTCATGCGAATCACATGTGGTTCACCAGCGGCCAAACGACGCTCCACTTCTTCTTCAGAAAGATTTAGACCACGACCATCATAACGTGGCGACTCTCCACGTGCCTGCTGTTCTGCACGCATTTGATCCAGTTCTTCTGCAGTTGCGAAACAATAGAAGGCATGACCTTTCTCTACCAGTTCCAAGGCATAATTTTTATAGATATCCATACGTTCTGACTGACGGTATGGCGCATGCGGGCCACCGACATCAGGACCTTCAGACCAGTTCAGACCCAGCCAGCGCAATGAATCCAGGATCATTTTTTCAGATTCAAGCGTTGAACGCAGTTGGTCAGTATCTTCAATACGAAGAATGAATTCACCGCCATGCTGTTTAGCAAAACATAAGTTAAACAAGGCGATATAGGCAGTACCTACATGCGGAAAACCAGTAGGAGAAGGTGCAATACGAGTACGAACAGTCATAACCGGATCTAATCTTAGATATAAAATTGCAGCTATTATAGCGAAAAAGCCACATCACTTAATGCTTTATTCAACATTGAGTGATGTGGCTTTTAAATCTGGGAATATTCAGCGCTGTTGAGGCTGATTAAGAATGAGCGTTCGAAAAAATACTTTGGACAAAGCGGGTGAAGCGGTAATTCTGTTCTGCAAAGAAACTTTGCGAAGGTGCGACTTTAAATGCAGTTAAGACTTTTAGATTATCTTCTGTTTGAAGTGTTTTTTCAGTTTTTTGTTGCTGAATCGCTTTTTCAATCGGCGAAGTCTTGCTTTCAACAGTGCTTACTGTAGGCTTCGGCAAATCTGTCTTCACAACGACGGCATGACCGAGTTGAATCGAGAACAACATAATCAGGCTTAGGATGCTGGCTGTGAATAATGTAAATTTCATATCCAAACTTCCTCCTTACTTCTGGTTGGTTTTATTTTGTTAAAAATGTTTTTTTAATACTCTGTCTACAATTTAATCACAGTTGATCATAAAGAAGTAGAACCAAGTCACATTTTTTACAAAAGAAATAATATAACTCTGTGGAAAATTACCAAAAATCGTAATTTCCTGTTTTAGTGGCCTATTTTTAACAGACAACTGTGAAGAGAACGTGAAGAACTGTCTTATATTGTAGCAGAAGATTACTTTTCTAGCAGAATATGTATCCGAATTTAATTGTTAGTAGATATCTCAAAATCAGAAATAGATTATAGATATTGTTATAAATATATGATTGTCATGTTTATTTTTGATTTGTATAGTGTATGTCATATAAACACTGAGTTACATCAGATGAAAAAAATAATAGCATCCGCAATCTTGACAATTTTAGTTGGAACAGCTGTACAGAATTCCGTCGCCAAAGATTTCCTGAATGTCTCTTATGATCCGACCCGTGAATTTTATCAGGAATATAATGAAGAATTTGGCAAGTTCTGGAAGCAGAAAACCGGACAGAAGGTCAATTTTAAACAGTCACATGGTGGTTCAGGCAAGCAGGCGCGTTCAGTGGTCGATGGTTTGCAGGCCGATGTCGTAACCTTGGCCTTAGCCAATGATATCGAAGAAATCGTCAATGCAGGTTTAATAGAGAAAGGTTGGCAAAAAGAGTTTCCGAGTAATTCGGCACCTTATACCTCTACGATTGTATTCTTGGTGCGTAAAGGGAATCCGAAGCAAATCAAAGACTGGAATGATCTGACCAAAGCGGGTGTGGACATTATTACCCCAAACCCGAAAACCGGTGGTGCGCCGCGTTGGATCTACCTGTCTGCTTGGGGTTATGCACTGAAACAGCCCGGCGGTAATGATGCGAAAGCCAAAGAGCTGGTGAAAAAACTTTATCAAAATGTCAAAGTGTTAGATTCCGGTGCCCGTGGTTCACTGACCACGTTTGCCGAGCGCGGCATTGGTGATGTGCTTTTATCCTGGGAAAATGAAGCTTTGCTGGCGACCCAAGGTCTGGGTAAAGACAAATACGATATCGTCTATCCATCGATTTCAATTCTGGCCGAGCCATCGGTAGCGATTGTCGATAAGAACGTGAATAAAAATGGGACTACCCATCTGGCAAAAGGCTATTTGAACTATTTATATTCACCAAAAGGGCAGGAGCTTGCTGCGAAATATTTCTTCCGCCCGCGGGATGCCAAAGTCGCTGCTAAATATTCAGCCCAGTTCCCGAAAATACAGACCTTTACCATTGATAAAGTTTTTGGTGGTTGGGCCAAAGCGCAAAAAACGCATTTTATCAATGGGGCGATTTATGACCAGATTTACAATGAAAAAAGATAAGTAAGCGGTCTTCTAAATAGAATAAAGAAAATGGCTAAAGTGTTATCCATTTTCTTTATATCTAATGCATAAAATTCTATATATTAGATATAAGTAGAATAATAAATTGTATTTTCCTTTTAAAAACAAAATATTAAGTCAGAAAAAACTTTCATTTTATCGTGTTGTGATGTTGTAGGGTGAATTGCGATAAATGATTTTATTTCATATAGTTATATCTAATGAAGATAAACTCTGTGCTGCCATGAAAATTCAATTAAAATCGTTATTTAGTGCTGCCTTATTGGCGACTGGTTTAGGCATGACCGCGACTGCTTCACAAGCAGCAGACCGTCAGTTTCTGAATGTATCCTATGATGCCACGCGTGAGTTCTATGATGAATTTAACAAATCATTTGGGGCTTACTGGAAAAACCGCACCGGTCTGGATGTGAATTTTAAGCAGTCACATGGCGGTTCGGGCAAACAGGCACGTTCTGTGGTCGATGGCCTGAAAGGTGATGTGGTGACCTTGGCACTCGCCAATGACATTGAAGAAATTGTGAAATCTGGCCAGATTCAACCAGGCTGGCAAAAGGAATTCCCACACAACTCGGCACCTTATACCTCGACGATCGTATTCATGGTACGCAAGGGTAACCCAAAAGGTATCAAGGACTGGAATGACTTAACCAAACCAGGCGTGCAAATTATTACGCCAAACCCGAAAACGGGTGGTTTGCCGCGTTGGGTGTATCTGTCTGCATGGGGTTATGCCGAGAAACAGCCAGGCGGCAATAAAGCTAAAGCACAGGATTTTGTTGGCAAACTTTATAAGAACGTGAAAGTGATGGATTCTGCTGCACGTGCTTCAATGACCACCTTTGCCGAGCGTGGAATTGGCGATGTATTGCTGACTTGGGAAAATGAAGCCTTGGTCACGCAAAAAACCTTGGGTAAAAACAAGTTTGATATCGTTTATCCATCGATTACGATTTTGACTGAACCGTCAGTGGCGATTGTGGATCGTACGGTAGAGAAAAATGGCAATAAATGGTTAGCAACAGGTTATATCAATTACCTGTATTCACCCTTGGGTCAGGAAATGGCAGCTAAACATTTCTATCGTCCACGTAATGAAAAAGTATTAGCCAAATATTCAGCACAGTTCCCGAAAATCAAAACCTTTACCATTGATGAAGTCTTTGGTGGTTGGGCCAATGCACAGAAAACCCATTTTGTGAATGGTGCAATTTTCGACCAGATTTATAACAGCAAACGTTAATTGATCTGCGAAGTCATCTGGATTGAAAAAAGCCTCCGAAACTGGAGGCTTTTTTTTGTGGTAAAAAATGCTAAAACGGTTTTCTCTATAGAAAGTAATATTTATCTACAAAAAGTCGTTTGGAGCTTTGCCTAAACAGGGTGATAATGTGCAGTTAAATTTTTCCCCCTATTGATTGAGTTTTTATGTCACATATTTCTGTATTACTTCACGAAACGATTGATGCCTTGTTGGCGGGTCGCAATACGGGAACTTATGTGGATGGAACCTTTGGCCGTGGTGGACATACGCGTTTATTGCTGTCCAAATTAGATGAAAATGCACGTGTCTATGCCTTTGATAAAGATCCGCAAGCACTGGCTGTAGCGGCTGAACTCGAACAAGAAGATTCACGTTTTAAAATTATTCATGCCAGCTTTGCTGATCTGAAAGATGCATTGGCTGAGTTGGGCATTGAACAGGTCGATGGGTTAATGGCGGATCTCGGTGTTTCTTCACCGCAGCTGGATCAGGCTGAACGTGGTTTCAGTTTTATGAAAGATGGCCCGCTGGATATGCGCATGGATAACTCGCAAGGTCCAACCGCAGCAGAATGGCTGACCCAGATTGAAGAAGAAGCCCTGGCGAATATCATTTTTAAATATGGTGAAGAGCGTTATAGTCGCCGTATTGCCAAGGCAATTAAGGCTGCCGGATATATTGATACCACGGCAAAGCTGGCTGATATTGTAAAAGTAGCACACCCGAAATGGGAAAAAAATAAGCATGCTGCGACCCGTACTTTCCAGGCAATTCGTATTGCTATTAATAAGGAATTAGAAGATATTGAAATCTTCTTGCCTCAGGCCGTTGAAATCTTGAAACCTGAAGCACGTTTGGCGGTGATTAGCTTCCATTCACTGGAAGACCGTTTGATTAAACAATTTATTCAAAAAGAGTCAACGCTTGAAGAGGATTCAGGCTGGGGAATGCCACAACAACAGAAAGATACGCGACGTTTAAAGAAAGTTTCTCGTGTTAAAGCCAGTGATGAGGAGGTCAAAGCCAATCCTCGTTCACGTAGCGCATGGCTCCGGGTAGCAGAACGTTTAGCTTAATAGGCAGATCATGAAAACGGAAGTGGTTGATAAAAAAACAGAAAAATTGTGGCTGAAAAAAGTTACAATCTATCTCATGCTGATATTGATGGTCTTCATCAGTGCAGTATTTGTGGTATTTCAGGTATTTGAATACCGTCAGGATAACAGAAAGCTGAGTACCTATCTGCGTGAAAGGGATGACCTGAATGCAGAGTGGGGGCGTTTGCTGATTGAGCAGCAAACTTTTGGCGCGACGGCACAGATCGGTACGCGTGCAGTGACACAGCTGCGTATGTATTCACCTCCGGTTTCACAAAGTGTCGTGATTTCCTTACCACAAACTTCAGATGAGAAAAAATAAGGCTAGCGTTCCGACATGGTAGACAAGAGAAAGAAGCAACCGGTACGTAAAAAACAATCGGTCACCGACAAAAATGCCTCAAATGTTTATATCAATCGTTTTTACATCATGTGGGCGGTGGTGCTGCTGTGTTTCGTGACACTGATTTGCCGTGCTTTCTATGTACAGATTATTAATAAAGATTTTTTGCAAAATAAAGCCAATGCCAATATTTTAAGAACCAATACCATCAAGGCGATGCGTGGCGTGATTTATGATCGTAATGGCATTCCATTGGCGATCAGTACTCCGATCATGAAAATTGTGATTGATCCACGTGATTATTTTGACAATAAAAAACTCTATGACGAGACCATGCTGGCGCTGGAAAAAGAACCGAATAGCCGTAAACTGAAACGTCAGTTACCGGATAAAAACCTGAATCTGGATGAGCTGGCGGATGCAGTCGGTATGGATCGGGCAGAATTGCGCAAAAAAATGCAAGAACGTCCGCGTTCACGTTATCTGATCCTGAAAAAAGAAGTTCCGCCACAACAGGCCGAACTGATCATGAAGCGTAATTTTCAGGGCGTATATACCGAGAAAAACTATAAGCGCTATTATCCGCAGCCACAGCCGAACTCTCAGATTATTGGCCTGACCAATAGTGAAGGCAGCGGCATTGAAGGTCTGGAAATGCAGCTGAATAGCCGTCTTTCCGGAAAGGATGGCGAGCAGCAGATCATTCGCGATAAAAAAGGCAACCGGGTCAAAGAACCTGAAGTGATTAAAGAAGTTGAACCGGGCGAAAACATCACCCTGAGTATTGACTCACGTCTGCAATATATTATGTACCGTGAGCTGACGGCTGCGGGTGTGGCCAATAATGCCCGTTCAGCGACTGCGATTGCAGTCGATGTGAAAACTGGGGAAATTCTGGCGCTGTCATCATGGCCATCCTATAACCCGAATGATAAAAACAGCCTGCTCAACAAGGATGCCATGCGTAACCGCGGTGCAGTCGATTCTTTCGAGCCGGGTTCGACCATGAAGCCGCTGACAGTCGCGATGGCCTTGGAAAGTGGTAAATATACGGCGAATTCAGTGGTGAATACCACACCGGGCAGTATGCGGGTCGGAAATCACACCATTCGCGATACGCATAATTATGGCCAATTAACGCTGGGTGGCATCATCCAGAAATCCTCTAACGTCGGTGTGGCCAAACTGGCCTTGTCGCTGCCTTATGAAACCTTGCCGACCTTCTATAAGCGTCTGGGTTTTGGGCAGCGTTCAGCGGTGAAATTTCCGGGTGAAAGTGCTGGTCTGATCCTGCCGCCGAGCAAATGGAATGTATCTGAAGTCGCGACTATGTCCTATGGTTATGGTCTGAACGCAACGGTGCTACAGCTGGCCGATGCCTATGCCATGCTGGCCAATAAAGGCGTGAAAATACCGTTAAGCCTGTACAAGCTGGAAGAACAGCCACAGGGTGAGCAGATGATTGATGCCAAGATTGCCGATCAGGTCTTGCTGATGATGGAAACTGCAACCTTGCCAGGTGGTACGGCGACTCGCGCTACCATCCCAGGTTATCGCGTAGCCGGTAAAACCGGTACTGCACATAAATTGCGTGCCGACCGTAAAGGTTATTCGACCAATGAATACCGTGCATTATTTGCCGGCGTGGCACCAGTCAGTGATCCACGGATCGCCATGGTGGTGGTGGTAGAAAATCCACAAGGCACCTACTATGGCGGTACGGTATCTGCACCGGTCTTTGCCCGTGTGATGCAGGAATCCTTGCGTCTGCTGAATGTCCCTCTGGACAAACCTTTAGAACCTCCCAAAGTCCAGTAAATAGGTGATCAATGTCTATTACATTTCAAGATCTCTACACCCCTCACGATGTCGCTGACTGGATGAAGCAATCCTTTCAGGGCTTCGAGCTGGATAGTCGTAAAGTTAAACCGGGACAAATTTTTATTGCCCTGACCAGCCTGTCACAGTCAGAAAAAACCGTGCAATTCGCCCAGAAAGCTTTAGAGCAGGGTGCATTGGCCGTGATTTCAGAAACTGAACTGGATGTATCTCCCAATTTGGTGGTGACAGATGTACGTCATCTAATGGGGCAATGGCAAAAGCAGTATTTACAAGCAACCCAACCCGTTACGGCTGCGCGTATTCTTGCAGTCACCGGCACCAATGGTAAAACCACGATTTCTCGCTTGGTGGCTGAATTCATCATGCTGCAAGGCAAAGCTTGTGCAGTGATGGGTACCACAGGTAATGGGATTTTGCCAAATCTGGAAGCATCGTCGCATACCACCCTGGATGCCTTGCAACTGCAAAATGCCTTGCATGGCTATGCACAGGCCGGTGCAGAATTTGCCTCGATTGAAGCCAGTTCGCATGGTCTGGAACAAGGCCGCTTGAATGGTTGTGATATCGAGATTGCGGGTTATAGCAATTTGAGTCGTGATCATCTGGATTATCACGGAACGCTGCAAGCTTATGCGGAAGCGAAATCGGATTTATTCCGGTTTGAATCTTTAAAAGTCGCTGTCATCAATATCGATGATGAGCATGCACAGATCATGCTGGATGCTGCGAAAAATAATCCGGCACAGCCTAAAATTTTGACTTATTCCACCAAGCAAAAAGCGGATTATCAGGTTCAGGATATTCAGTACAGCATTTCAGGTGCGACCTTTAAACTAAAAACTGCTTCTGCTGAATATATGGTTAACAGTCCATTGCTGGGCCATTTCAATATTGAAAATCTGGTCGCCAGTCTGATTATGGCGGAGCAGGCTGGATTTGACTTGGAAAGTTTGATGGCAACTGTACCACAGCTCAAAGGTGCACCGGGCCGGATGCAGGTGCTGCGTGATGGCGAGCGCCTGTTTGTGGTGGATTATGCCCATACCCCGGATGCCTTGACTCAGGTTCTGGTGACCTTGAAACGTCATGTTTCACAAAATCTCTGGGCTGTTTTCGGCTGTGGCGGTGATCGTGACCGTGGTAAACGTCCACTCATGACTCAGGCAGCATTGGAGGGTTCAGATATCGCGGTACTCACTTCTGATAACCCGCGGACCGAAGATCCGGCACAAATTTTTGCTGATATGAAAAATGATATCGACTTTTCCGGCAAAATTTATCATGAAATTCATGACCGTCGTGAAGCGATCAAGTTTGCGGTTAAACATGCACAGGTGGGTGATATTGTCGTGATTGCAGGGAAGGGGCACGAAAATTATCAGGAAATTGATGGCGTACGTCACTGGTTTGATGACGTGATCGAAGTGCAAGCTGCGATTGATGCCCAGTATTGCAACACAGATTCAGCCTATTCAGCGCATTAGGATTCAGATATGCATACCTCAACAACAAGTACTGCGGCGCTGGAGCCGTGGAGCATAGAACAATTACAGCAGGCCACCCAAGGCTATTGGCTGAATGATAAAAAGCCTGTAGACCAGATCAAGCGGATTTTGACTGATTCACGTGATGCAGAAGCAGGTGATGCTTTTCTTGCGCTGAAAGGCGAGCGTTTTGACGCGCATGACTTTATTGCGCAAGTCGCGGCTCAAGGTTGTGAAATTGCCATTGTCAGCCGTCCGGTGGATGCCGATATTTGCCAACTGGTGGTAGAAGATACTCGTCTGGCATTGGGACAGTTAGGTGCTTATCGCCGTCAGCAGAATCCTCAACTCAAAGTTATTGCCTTGACCGGCAGTAGTGGCAAGACCACGACTAAAGAAATGCTGGGAAGCATTCTGTCGCGTCTGGCACCGACCTTGGTTACGCGTGGTAATTTGAATAATGACCTTGGCGTGCCGGTAATGTTGCTGGAGCTACGTCCTGAACATCAATATGCAGTGATGGAACTCGGTGCAAGTCATCAGGGTGAAATTGATTACACCTCGAAAATGGTGCAGCCGCACGTGGCTGGGATCATTAATATTGGGACGGCACATTTAGGTGAATTTGGCGGTCGTGACGGAATTTGCCGTGCAAAATCCGAGATTTATGCACATATCTCTGAAACCTCAATTATTCCTGCTGCAGATGATTTTGCTGAAACCATTCATGCCGCAGTAACAACTGAAAAAAGCTTGAGTTTTGGTGCTGGTGGGGATGTGTATGCCAGCGACGTGGTATTGGATGCGCAATCATCAACCTTTACCCTGAATACAGCGCAAGGCTCGAAAACAGTTCAGTTGCCGTTTGCCGGTGAGCATAATGTCGAAAATGCGACCGCAGCAGCAGCTTTCGCCTTGGCGATCGGTATTGGTCTTGATGATATCGTAGCCGGTCTGGAACAGGCCGTGGGTGCGAAAGGTCGTCTGAACTTTATTCCGCACAAAGACTATTTATTTATTGACGACACCTACAATGCCAATCCGGGTTCGATGCGTGCAGCGGCTGAAGTTCTGGCGCAGCAGCAGGGCATTCGGGTGATGGTCACCGGCGATATAGGTGAACTCGGTTCATCTGCCGCAATCGAGCATTACAAGCTCGGTCGGGATCTGGTCTCGGTAAAAGGCATTAATTTTGTGGTGGCTGTAGGTGAATTTGCGCCTGCCGCACAAGAAGGTGCTCGTAGTACACAATATGGTAAAAAAATGCAGGCTTTCCTGAATCAGGAACAGGCCTTGTCATTTTTAATTGATTTGATTGAAACACATCAACCTCAGCCGATGTCATTCCTGTTTAAAGGGTCGCGTTTTACCCATATGGAAACATTGATGGCTGCATTGATGGAGAAACTCTAAATGCTGTTATGGCTCTTTGAACATTTGGCGGGCTTTGACAGCACGTTTCAGGTGGTTCGCTATTTAACTTTACGTGCTTTGCTCAGTGTCTTGACGGCGCTGACCATTGGTCTGGTGCTCGGTCCTATAATGATTCGCAAGCTTCAAGCACTCAAATATGGTCAGGCAGTCAGCTCATATGCTCCTGAAAACCATGCCAAGAAAATGGGTACACCGACCATGGGGGGGGTGCTGATCCTGCTTTCGATTGGTATCTCAACTCTACTCTGGGCAGATCTTTCCAATCCTTATGTCTGGATTGTGCTAAGTGTGATGGTAATTTTCGGTGCAGTAGGCTGGGCTGATGACTGGATTAAAATCCGTTATAAAGACAATGCGGGTTTGCCTGCGAAGAAAAAATTCTTCTGGACTTCAGTGGGTTCATTAGGTGCTGGTATTGCCTTGTATGTAATTGCGCAGCAACAGACCAATCCGGTGCATACCGCGAATATGCTGGATCTATTGATTCCATTTTTCAAAGATTTGACCATTCCACTGTCGGCTATTCCACTGGGTATTGGCTTCATTATTTTCACTTACTTTGTGATTAATGGTGCATCTAATGCTGTGAACCTGACCGATGGTCTGGATGGTCTGGCGATTATGCCAATCGTGCTGGTTGCTACGGGTCTGGGCGTATTTGCCTATCTGGCCGGTGATGTGCGCTTTGCCAATTATCTGCATATTCCTTATGTGAAATATTCGTCTGAGCTGGTGGTAGTCTGTGCTGCCATGATCGGAGCGGGTCTGGCTTTCCTTTGGTATAACGCTCATCCGGCTCAAGTATTTATGGGTGATGTGGGTGCTTTATCTCTCGGTGCAATGCTGGGTACGATTGCCGTCATGGTGCGTCAGGAAATCGTATTTGCGATTATGGCCGGTGTCTTTGTCGTGGAAGCGGTTTCAGTATTCCTGCAAATTGGTTCATTAAGAATGCGCAATAAACGTGTATTCCTGATGGCGCCGCTACATCATCATTATGAAAAGAAAGGCTGGCGTGAAACCCAGGTGGTGATCCGTTTCTGGATTATTACGATTATGCTGGTAGTTTTGGGTCTAATGACCTTAAAATTGCGCTAAGAAATGCATTGGAAAAAGTCGGCGCATGCCGGCTTTTTTGTTTTGGAGAAAATGATGAATTTACTCATGTGCCCAGTCTGTCGCCAGCAGTTGAGCTTAAATGAAAGAACATGGCGATGTGAGAATCATCATAGTTACGATGTCGCTAAACAAGGCTATGTGAACCTGCATGTGGTTCAGCACAAGCACAGCAAAAACCCGGGAGATACGTCTGAGTCTGTGCAGGCACGTCGCGCATTTCTCAGTGCAGGTCATTATGCGCCTTTGCAACAGGCTGTTGTAGAAAAGATTCGCGAGTTGCGGATTGAAAACCTTTTAGATATTGGCTGTGGCGAAGGCTACTATACCGATGCCATGCAGGCCGAAGTGCTGCAATGTGTGGGGGTCGATATTGCCAAAAATGCAGTTCAGGTGGCTGCCAAACTGAATAAAGATATTACTTGGGTCGTGGGAACCGGGGCAACCTTGCCAGTACTGAATGAATCAATTGATCTCTGCACCAGCTTGTTTAGTCCGATTCCCAAACAGGAAATCCTACGAGTCCTAAAACCAAAATCTTATTTGATGGTAGTGACGCCGGCACCACAACATTTATATGCCATGCGTGAGGCTTTATTTGAGGAAGTGAAACCACACGAGCCGCAGAAGTTTGTGGAGCAGTTGCAAGATGAGTTTAACTTGATTAGTGAGCAGGTGATTGACGCCCCAATGGTTTTACCACAGGCAGATTTAAAAAACCTGATTGCGATGACGCCATATGCTTATAAGGCCAAACCTGAACGTCGTTTAGCACTTGAACAGCAGGATCAGTTTGAATTACTGGCGCAATATCAGATTTACCTGTTTCAGAAAAAATAAAAAATGCATATAAAAAAGCCCTCAACTGAGGGCTTTTTTATATCAGTCAGATTACTGGAATTCTTCAATCAGATTTTCCAGAGAATCTACCCGGTTCGGCTGAAGAGGCTGTTCTTGAGGTGCAGAACCTTCATCATCTGGTAAACGAATCGGTTGATCTGGCAAATCTTCAAAGTCAGTTTCTGTGCGTTTCGGGACGACCACAGGTGCAGGACGGTAAAGCGCTGTCGCCAGAGGCGGAGAAGATGGATCATCCTGCTGCTCATCAGCCTGAATCGCCTTGTTGCGATTCACCGGTGCCTTGGCATTGCGGTCTAAACGTACCCATGCTTCCGGCTGGCCTTTTAATGCCTTGCCCATAAAATCGGTCCAGATCGGTAGAGCTGCGACACCACCATATTCACGGCGACCTAAGGTTGTCGGCTGGTCAAAACCAACCCAGGTCACGGTGACTAACTTGCCATTGAAGCCAGCAAACCATGCATCTTTGGCATCGTTCGTGGTACCGGTCTTCCCGCCGATATCACTACGACCAATTCTTAATGCCGCACGACCGGTACCATGCTGAATCACGTCACGCAAAATGTTGGCCATGTCATAGGCAGAGCTGGATTTTAAAATACGCTGTGCCTGACGATAATTACTATCTTCGGCAGAGACTTTAGGTGCAACCTGTTTTTGCTCTAAAGTTGTATTGTTGATTGTAATTGCTTCGTCATCTGCGGTAATGGTATCAGTGGTTTGCGTTGCTTCTTCTTTTGCGTTGATACATGAAATGCAGGCATATTCAGGCTTGGCTTCAAAGATGGTATTGCCATAAGCATCTTCAATACGAGTAATAAAGTGCGGCTGGATTCGGTAACCACCATTGGCAAAGGTGGCATAACCAGTCGCCATCTGAATCGGTAGGACCTGCGGGGTGCCTAAGGCAATGGTATAGTTACGTGGAATCTGACTGTCTTGTAAACCAAAATCCATAAATAACTGACGTGTACGTTCAATCCCAACGGCCTGTAATAAGCGCACTGAGACTGTATTTCGTGACAGATAAAGTGCACGACGTAGCGGAATCATGCCCAGATAACGGCCATCCGAGTTACGTGGCGTCCATTTGCCAATGGTAATGGGTGCATCATTGACCATGGTATGTGGCGTCATGCCACGTTCTAAAGCCAGTGCGTAAACAAAAGGCTTAATGGTAGAACCAGGTTGACGCCAGCCTTGGGTTGCACGGTTAAATTTCGACTGATAAAAATTATATCCCCCGACAATGGCTTCAATCGCACCATTATTTGGGTTGATGGCAATCAATTGTCCTTGCACATTGGGGATCTGCACCAATGACCAAGAGGTTTTATTTTCATTGGGTCTTAAACGAACAATATCTTTAACTTTGACAATCTCGGACGCTTTGCTCGGTGCACCACCTACACTGTTGACGTTACGAAAGCGACGCGCCCAGGACATACCTGACCAGGGAACAGTCACGCTGCTTCCATCCTGCATGAGTGCTTCAAAACTGGAATTACCCACCTGAGTTACTTGCGCAGGATAGGTGTTGGCATAGGCACGGAACTTATCGAGGGGTTGATCATGTGCTTCAGCACCACGCCAGCCATGTCGACGATCATAAGCCTCTAGGCCTTCTTGTACCGCTTGCTCCGCATAGGCCTGACGTTCACTATGGATGGTGGTATAGACTTTATAACCAGAATCTACCGCCTGTTCACCAAAGTTTTGTACCAGTTCAGAACGTACCATCTCACCGACATAAGGGAATTTGTTTCGGGTGCTCCGGTCAGGCATATCTAAATTTACCGGTTCAGCAATGGCTTGCTGATACTGGCTCTGATTTAAATAGCCCAGTTGCAGCATACGGCCCAGAATCCAGTTACGACGTTCCAGGGCGCGCTTGGGATTGGCGACCGGATTATATCGAGAAGGTGCTTTAGGCAGGCCAGAGATCATGGCCATTTGTGCAATTGAAAGCTCTTCTAAACTCTTATTATAGTAAATTTTAGCTGCTGCTGCGATGCCGTAAGCATTTTTCCCCAGGAAAATTTTATTGACATACAAGGTCAGAATTTCTTCTTTAGTTAAGTTTTGCTCAATTTTACGGGCCAGAAAAATTTCCGTCAGTTTGCGCTTCAGCGTCCGTTCAGGACTAAGGTAATAGTTTTTTGCCACTTGCATGGTAATGGTCGAACCGCCGGTCTGTACATCCGAGCCAGTCACCGTCTCACTGAGTGCGCGTCCCAAACTCTTAAAGCTGATGCCGCTATGCTCAAAAAAGCTGGAATCTTCCGCTGCGAGGAACGCATGAATAAATTCCTGCGGAATTTGTTCATATTTCACGGGAACTGAAAGCTTGCCACCATATTCGGCAATTAATTCATTATCTGAACTAAATACTTGTAAAGGCTTTAATAAAGGTGCCTTTTTAAGCGTGGACATTTCAGGCAAAGATGGGGCAATATAGAGATACATGCCATAGAAACCCATCGGAATTGAGATCAGTATAATGATAATGATCAAAAAAAATGGATGAACAAGGCCTGAACAAGATAGCTTTTTCATAACAAGTAAGTTTTAATAAGAGCTAATGGCGAACTAATTACCGGTCAGTATATCCTGTCGATATCCATATTGTTAGATGAGTTATTGTATCTATATAAAATTATAGACTGGACCAATTGGTAAGTTAGATTGAATTGGGGACAAAAAAATAATAGGAAGTATATTGTGCGCAGGTTATATCGTAAACCAAATAAGGGGTTAATAGGAGTCGATATTAGTTCGACTTCTGTTAAGGTTTTAGAACTTTCTGTAAAAAGTGGCCGTTACTGGGTAGAGAGCTATGCTTTGATCCCATTATCGGAAAACAGTGTTGTTGAAAAAAACATCTTAAACCCAGAAGCTGTCGCTGATGCCCTTGGGCGTGCAATTAATTTGGGTAATACCCAGTCGAATCAGGCCGCTTTTGCGATTCCAACTTCAATGGTCATCACCAAAATCATTGAGATGGATGCAGACATGTCGGATGATGAACGTGAAGTTCAGATTCGTGAAGATGCGGAACAATATATTCCTTTTCCACTCGATGAAGCGAGTCTGGACTTTGAAGTTCTGCCAGACCGCCTTTCCAATCCGAACCGGGTCAATGTGCTGCTGGTCGCGACACGGATCGAAAATGTCGAAGCACGTTCTGAAGTTTTAGAGATTAGCAGTCTAACGCCCAAGATTGCAGATGTAGAAAGTTTTGCGCTGGAAAATGCCTTTAAAGTATTTTCGGATACCTTACCGATGGGGGTCAATACGGTTGGTATCTTAGACATTGGTCATAGTATGACGACCTTGTCAGTGATGCAGAACAACAAGATTATTTATACCCGTGAGCAGGTGTTTGGCGGCAAGCAATTGACTCAGGAAATTCAGAATCGTTATGGATTATCCTTTGAGGAAGCTGGACGTGCTAAAAAAACCCGTGCCTTGCCGGATGATTATGATATTGAAGTCCTAGAACCCTTTCTGGATGCCGTGGTGCAACAGGCAGCCCGTTCATTGCAGTTCTTCTTTTCATCTTCTCAGTTTAATGAGATTGACCATATTTTACTGGCCGGCGGGAATGCTAATATTCCAGGTCTGGCAAAATTATTACAACAAAAACTCGGTTACCGTGTCACGATCGCGAATCCATTTTTGCAAATGGGCTTTTCTCCTCAAATTGATATTAAAAAAATTGAAAATGACGCGTCATCACTCATGGTTGCATGCGGTTTGGCATTAAGGAGTTTTGATTAATGGCAAGAATTAACTTACTTCCTTGGCGTGATGAGCTAAGAATTAAAAGAAATAATGAATTTGTGGCAATCTGCGTGGGGGCGCTTTTCTTGGGATTAGCGGCAGCGGGTTCAACCTGGTTTTATTATGATCACAAGCTTCAGGATCAGGAACAGGCCAATCAGCTGATTCAAAGTACCAACCAGAATCTGGATGTGCAGTTAAAGGCGCTTGAAGGTTTACAAGAACAGCGTAATGCAATTGTTGAACGGATGAAACTCATTCAGGGCCTACAAACCCAGCGTCCGATTGCAGTACATCTGATTGATGAAATTGTGCGGGTCACCCCAAGCAATATGTACATCACCAAATTCCAGCGTACCGGCGATAAATTTACCATTGAAGGTCGGGCTGAAAGTCCAAATACGGTAGCAGAACTGCTCCGTAATCTGGAAGCTTCATCTTGGTATCGGAATGCCTTTATGAATGCCTTCCTGGTGGCTGAAGAAGCAAAAGAAAAGGCACCGAGCTCGATTATTCCACGTGTGGAAGAATCTTATGGCAGTTTTACTGTAACTGTGGATCTGGATCAGATCGCTCAGCCAGTACTTAACGAAGAACAACAAGCAGTCGCTACAACTACGGGGGCATCATCATGAGTAATGAAGAATTCGATGAGTTCGGCCAAGATGTCGTCGCTGTACCCAAAAATAAAATGACTGTTGAAAAGTTTTTTCAGCAATTCAATACATTAGATCCAAATAACTATGGTAGCTGGCCTTTGTCGGTCAAAATTACCTGCTGGATTTTTATTGCGGCACTGGCATTTGCGGTGATTTACTTTGTCATGATCAGAAGCACGATTGAGTCAATTTCACAAGCCAGTGCTCAAGAACAAAACCTGCTGAATGAATTTCGCGAAAAAGAATCCAAATTACGCAATTTACAACAATATCAAATCCAGCTTCAGGAAATGGAAGCCCGTTTTAACCAGCAGTTAGAACAGTTGCCGAAAGAAACTGAAATTCCGGGTCTGGTTGAAGATATTAACCTGAGCGGTGTGAATTCAGGCCTGAAGTTTAAAAATATCCGTCTAGAGCCTGAAATTAAACAAGAGTTCTTTATTGAACAGCCAATTGCGATTGAAGCTACTGGGGATTATCACGCTTTTGGTTCCTTTGTGAGCAGTATTGCCGGCTTGTCACGTATTGTTACGCTGCATGATTTCACCATTACCGGTACTGAAAACAAAGAGAAAAAATCTGAAATTCCGGTCATTGATTATGTGGTGAAAGCCAAAACTTATCGTTATGTCGGTAATGCGGAAGGCGCTGCAGCGCAGCCTGCAGCTAACAGCACTACTCAGGGGGCGCAGTAATGAAGAACATTAAAATTACTTCGGCTTTAACGCTTGGGTTTTTATTATTGGGATGTGATTCACGCATTGATGCAGTCAATCAGGAAATGGCCAATATTCGTAATCAGCCGCCTTTACCGATTGAACCTGCGCCTGATTTTATGCCAGTTGAAACCTTCAACTATGCAGCACATCAGATCAAAAGTCCTTTTTTACCAAGTTCTTTGGCTGCTGAACTGAAAATTATGGCGGGGAAACGGGTTTATCCAAACCTATCACGTCAACTGCAACCGCTAGAAAGTTATCCGCTGGAAACTTTGACCATGAAAGGCAGCATGCGTAATCAGGCCGGGCAGATTCTGGCTTTAATCCAGACGCCTGATGGTGAAGTTGAGCGGATCCAGCATGGTAGCTATATGGGGCTTAATCATGGTCGTGTGGTTGGAATTACACCGACACAGATCGATTTGATTGAGATTATTCCAGATGGCCGTGAGGGATATGTGGAACGTCCGCGAAGTCTGGTTCTTATCGGGCCGGCGCCATAAGTTTTAAAGGAATAACAATGAATAAGAGTATTAAAGAATTTATTTTTGGGGATGTTAATACAATGAATCGTGTGTTTCGTCAGTTTTCCATGGGTGCTGTTGCGATTGCGGTGATGCAAGCGGCCAGTGCGCAGGTTTCAATGACCAATGTAGTACCCATGCAGCTTCCTGGACAAGGAACTGAGATTCGGGTGATGTTCAATGGTTTGCCACCACAACCACAAGCCTACCAATTAGAATCACCGTCACGTTTGATTCTGGACTTTGACAAGGCACAACAGAATTTAAAACAAAGCAGTATTCCGGTGGCAACACGTGAAGCCAGTTCGGTAGATGTCACTTCGGATGCTCAGCGGGCACGTCTGACGGTAAATTTGACCGAAGCTGGAGCCTTTACGACTCGCGTGGAAGGCAATACCTTTATTCTTAAAATTAACTCGGCAACTCCTGTAGTTATAGCTCAACCTGTACAGCAACAGTCAGCTCAGGGTATCAGTAATATTGGTTTCCAGCGCGGTGCGCAAGGTGAAGGTCAGGTGGTCATCGATCTGGCAGGAAATAATACTCCTGTTGATGTACAGCAGCAGGGTACCAAAGTCATAGTACGCACTTTAGGGAGCAAGATTCCTGCACATTTGACCCGTCGTCTGAATGTGAATGATTTTGCTACACCAGTTTCCAGTGTCGATGCCGTGAATCAAAATGGTTCTGGCGTGATCACGATTCAGTCTGCGGAAAGTTATGAATATATGGCTTATCAGACTGATAACAAGTTGACCATCAGTTTGAAACGTCCGGAAACCAAGAGCCCATTACGTCCTAAAACCGTTGCTTATTCGGGTAAGAAAATTTCTTTGGATTTCCAAGATATCGAAGTCCGTCGTGTTTTACAGCTCTTAGCCGATTTCACTGATATCAATATGGTGGCCGCAGATAGTGTACAAGGCAATATTACCTTGCGCTTAAAAGAAGTGCCGTGGGATCAAGCCCTGGATATTGTACTTAAAACCAAAAATCTGGATAAACGCCGTAATGGTAATGTGATCTGGATCGCACCAGTTACAGAACTGATTAAAGCGCAGGAGGAGGAGGCAAAAGCTTTAGCGCAAAGTGTGAAACTAGCACCAATTCAAACCGAGTATATCCAGCTGAGTTATGCCAAAGCGGTAGATATTGAAAAACTCATTACACAAAATAAATCTGCACAAAACTCAAATAATTCATCAAACAGTTCTTCTAACACTAGCAATAATGATGATAAAGAAAGTTTATTAAGTTCACGTGGTTCGGTTTCTATTGATGCACGAACCAATACCATTATTGTGAATGATACTCAGCCTTTTATTGACAAAATTCGTAATATGGTAGACTTGCTGGATGTACAGGTGAAGCAAGTGATGGTCGAAGCTCGTATTGTGCGAGCAACGACTGATTTTACTAAAGAAATGGGTGTGAAATGGGGGGTTCTATCTCAAGGGATTACGAACAATAACCATTTGCTTGTAGGTGGTAGTGATACAACTTTATGGGATTTAAAAACCCCTGAATTAGATGATGAACTTGGAGGCTGGAAGTATAATATTCAACGTCCAGATAATTTAAATGTTGATTTGGGTGTAACTAATCCTGCTGGTCGAATTGCGTTCGGTTTGATTAGCTTGTCAGATTTTATGCTGGATCTTGAGCTTTCTGCATTACAGGCAGATGGTTATGGAGAGGTTATTTCGACACCAAAAGTCCTTACAGGTGATAAACAAAAAGCTAAAGTAGCTTCTGGTCAACAAATTCCATATCGATCTACTGGAACCGATGGTCAAGCAACTACAGAATTTAAAGATGCATTACTAAGTTTAGAAGTTACGCCAAGTATTACCCCAGACGGTAAAATACATATGATCTTGGATGTGAATAGTGATTCAGCGGGTCAAGTCACTCCTGATGGAAATATTGCTATTAATAAAAATTATGTTAATACAAGCGCTTTAGTTAACAATGGCGAAACTGTAGTTCTGGGGGGGATCTTCGAGCAAGAAACTTCCAATCAACAAACTAAGGTACCTTTTTTGGGAGATATTCCTTATCTAGGCCGTTTATTCCGTAAAGATATAAAATCAGATAACAAACGTGAGTTGCTGATTTTCGTTACACCTCGAATTGTTAATGACAGTGTTTCAAGAAATCATTAATATATTTTGAATTTAACAAAACGAATAGGTGACTCCTTGCCAAGCAAAGAGTTTGAAACCCTACCAAATATTTATTTGGTAGGGCCGATGGGGGCCGGTAAAACAACAGTAGGACGACATCTCGCAGAATTGTTAGGACGCGAATTTCTAGACAGTGATCATGAAATTGAACGTAAAACAGGTGCGACTATTCCCTGGATTTTCGAAAAAGAAGGGGAGCAGGGTTTCCGTGACCGTGAAACTGCTGTGATTAATGACCTTACCTCACGTCCCCATCTGGTTTTAGCCACCGGTGGTGGTGCAATTACTCAGGTTTTAAACCGGGACTATCTGAAACAGCGCGGAATCGTTGTTTATCTCTATACGCCGGTTGAAATTCAACTGCAACGTACCTATCGCGATAAAAACCGTCCACTCCTTCAAGTCGAAAATCCGGAACAAAAGTTACGTGATTTATTGGCAGTCCGTGATCCCTTGTATCGAGAAGTGGCACATCATATTATTGAGACCAATCAGGGTGCTGCGCGTGATCTGGCGCAGCGGATTCTCAATCTTATTACTTCTAAAAACTAAGTTCATTGAATAAAGTGGTTAATCAAGCATGCAAACCTTATATGTAGAACTCGGAGAACGTCGTTACCCTATTTTTATCGGGAGCGATCTGGATCCACAGGCCTTATTGGCTCCCTATATTCAGGGTAAGCAAGTGATGATTGTAAGCAATACCACAGTTGCTCCACTTTATTTGCGGCGTTATCAAACTGCAATTGAGGCTCTGGACAAACGCGTTGCGACCTGTATTTTGCCTGATGGTGAAAAATACAAGGATAGCCAGCATCTAAACCTGATTTTTGATGCACTGCTTGAAGCCGGGTTTAACCGCGACTGTACTGTACTGGCATTAGGTGGTGGCGTCATTGGGGACATGGCCGGATTTGCCTCGGCTTGCTTCCAGCGCGGAGTTTATTTTATTCAGGTACCGACAACCTTGCTGTCGCAAGTAGATTCAAGTGTCGGTGGAAAAACCGGGATCAATCATCCACTGGGTAAAAACATGATTGGTGCTTTCCAGCAACCGCAAGTGGTACTGGCGGATATGTCGCAGCTTTCTACTTTGCCTGATCGAGAGCTTTCAGCAGGTCTGGCGGAAGTGATTAAATATGCCCTACTCGGTGATGAGTCATTTCTGGTCTGGCTGGAAGCGAATATGGAAAGTCTGATTGCTCGTGATGAGAAATTATTGGCTGAAGCTGTTTATCGTTCCTGTGCGCATAAGGCACGGATCGTAGCCAATGATGAGAAGGAGCAAGGGGAACGTGCTTTACTCAATTTAGGTCATACCTTTGGTCATGCGATTGAATCCTACATGGGGTATGGTGTCTGGCTACATGGCGAGGCTGTCGCCACCGGTATGGTGATGGCTGCGGATCTGTCACAGCGTATGGGCTGGATTTCTCAAGAAGATTTAGAACGTACAAAAAAAATCATTTCTCGTGCCAAACTTCCTGTGGTTTGTCCTAAAATCCCTCTGGATGATTTTCTGGCCTATATGGCCCATGACAAAAAAGTCTTAAATGGACAATTGCGTCTGGTGTTATTAAAGCAGTTAGGCGAAGCAGTGATTACCCGGGACTTTGATCTCGAGTTAATGAAACAGGCAATTTTAGCCAATCAGGCATAGGTTTAGTTTTATGGCAGCATTACATACTCCTTGGCAAAAGATTCAGCATTATTTCTGGCTGGTCTGTGGTGTATGCTGCCTATTTGCTGCCTTGGTCTTTTGGGCGGTGACTGATTCAGATGACATCGTCGAAATTGAAAAAAAGCCTGAAACTGAAGTTCAGTTGCAGATTCAACCAGAAAAAGTAGCCACAATGACCCATCTTGGTGCGCTTTTTCAGGAAGTGAAACCATTGGATCTAAATACGCGTACCGTCGTGAATGCCAGTCATGAGCCAGAATTTCGCGGTACCAAATTTGTCAATGAGGCGAAAAACCAGCATGCCATTGAATTATTTCATGTGACCAATGAAGCAATTTTAAAAAGTTTTCTTAAAAAACAGTCCGATCGTAAACCTTTTATTTATTTAAGAATCTCGAGTGAAAATCAGCCAGAACAATATGTATTGTTATATGGTCAATATAAGACGGCGGCGCAAGCCAATCAGGCACTCTCTACACTGAAGTTAAATTTACCGGCCTCAGTCAAGCCTGAAGTTGTAGCAATGCAGCAATATGTTAGTCTGGTCAATAATCTGGGTTCAGAGGAATTGGCTAGTAATCAAAAGCTTTACGAAATTCGTTTGAAAAATGTGCCTTTGCCGAAAGTAGATGAATCGGTACGACTTAGACAGCAGCAAACCCAAACTGAGTCCAAGCCGCGTAGCTCTGATGCTGCGACTACCAGTACCACAATTGTGCGCCGTGATTCATCGGGAAATGTAGTTGATGTGCAGAAATCTGAAAGTGCTGTAGAAGGTACACCTCAACCACAAAATAACAATAATCGACCTGCTCAGGGCAGTAATCCGCATCCTCAAAATAACGAGATTAGTGATCCATTTAATTAGTTCGGTCTAAAATAGCGCATCCAAAAAATTACAGAATTAAAAATGAGCGCTTTTGGTGCAAAAAATGCACATTAAAATTAACCCTTAGTGTGCTGTTCTGCGCTAAATCTTTGTCATCTGTATTGTTTTAATTTATGCGCTGTTTGTTGGCATGGAATTTGCTTTATTGGTGCATGAATTGAATTAATCTCCCTGTTTTAGCGCGAAAAATGATTCGATGACACCGTATGAATGTCATATTTATTCCAGATTTTTATGTTATTCATGAGCAGAATAAACTTTATTTGTTATGCATTTAGTCTAAAAAAGGACTAGTCTGAAGAAATAAAGAAAAATGCTTTTGCTCTACCAAGACGGTCTTCGAAAGTCCATTAGACGCCAGCGCAGAGAAAAATTTAGATTGTTTAATAGCCTGTTGAGGCTTCGTGAAAGAAGGGTACGCTATGCACATGCCATCGCCTAACAATGTAGCTCCCGCTCAAGGTTTATACCAACCGGATGAGTTTAAAGATAACTGTGGTTTCGGTTTGATCGCCCATATGCAGGGTGATGCTAGCCATGATCTCGTCAAGACCGCGATTCATAGTTTGAGTTGTATGACCCATCGTGGTGGTATTGCCGCGGATGGTAAGACGGGAGATGGTTGTGGTCTGCTCTTGGCAATGCCGAAAAAATTCTTCCGTGAAGAAGCAAAACGCTTAAGTGATACCACCTTAAGTGAAGTCTTTGCTGTAGGTTCAGTATTCCTGAATCTTGATCCTGCGCTTGCTACTCATGCCAAACAGGTTTTAAACAAAGAGATTGAAGCTGAAGGTTTAATTGTTTTGGCGTGGCGTGTGATTCCGACCAATGTAAATGCATTGGGTGAAATTGCCCTGCAATCAATGCCGGCATTTGAACAGATTATTGTTAATTGTCCAATGGGTGTAACTGAGGTTGAATTTAACCGTAAGTTATTCCTGGCACGCCGTCGTGCAGAACAGTTGCTGGTAAATGACACTTCATTCTATGTCACCACCTTATGTTCAACAGTCATCAGCTATAAAGGCCTGATGATGCCGGAAGCGATTGCTGATTTTTATACCGATCTGGCGGATCCGCGTCTGGAGTCACATATTGTGGTCTTCCATCAGCGCTTCTCGACCAATACCTTGCCACGCTGGCCTTTGGCACAACCGTTCCGTTACCTGGCACACAATGGTGAAATCAATACCATTACTGCGAATCGTAACTGGGCCATGGCGCGTGTACCAAAATTTGAAAATCCGTTATTACCGGGTTTAACTGAACTGAATCCAATTGTGAACCGTACCGGTTCAGATTCTTCAAGCCTGGATAACATGCTGGAGATTCTGGTTGGCGGTGGCATGGATCTGTTCCGTGCACTCCGTATGCTGGTTCCGCCTGCCTGGCAGAACGTGGAAACACTTGATGCTGATCTTCGTGCTTTCTATGAATTCAACTCAAAACATATGGAAGCTTGGGACGGTCCGGCTGGTCTGGTGATTCAGGATGGTCGTCATGCGATCTGTATGCTGGATCGCAACGGTCTGCGTCCTGCGCGTTGGGTGATTACCAAAAATGGCTATATCACGTTGGCGTCTGAAATTGGCGTATGGGGTTACCAACCTGAAGATGTGATTTCTAAAGGCCGTGTCGGCCCAGGCCAGATGCTGGTCATCGACACGCAGACTGGCAAGGTACTGGATACGCAAGATGTCAATAATCATCTGAAACGTATGCGTCCATACCGTGAATGGTTACGTGAAAATTCTGTGCGTTTGCAAGGCAGTCCAGAGCTGGAAGAATATTTATGTGATCAAGGCTTAAAAGGCAATGGCCTGAAAGCGGCACAAAAAATGTTCATGGTGACCTTTGAAGAGCGTGACCAGTTATTGCGTCCGATTGCTGAAAGCGGTCAGGAAGCTGTAGGTTCAATGGGTGATGATACCCCAATGGCAGTATTGTCTCGTCAGGTGCGCCATGTGTCGGATTATTTCCGCCAGCAGTTTGCACAGGTGACCAACCCGCCGATCGATCCGCTACGTGAATCGATTGTGATGTCACTGGAAACCTGTTTAGGTCGTGAACAAAACGTCTTTGAGCAAGGGCCTGAGCATGCAGACCGCTTGATCATTTCCAGTCCTGTACTTTCTAATTCGAAAATGCATCAGATCCGTACGCTGGGTCGTGCCGGTTATGAAATTGCAGATATCGACCTGAACTATGCTGAAACCGAAGGTCTGCAAGCGGCAATTGCGCGTATTTGTGAAGAGTCTGCGCAAGCCATTCGTGATGGTAAAACCTTACTGGTGCTTTCAGATAAGAAAATCCGTGAAGGTTACTTGCCTGCCAATGCCTTCATGATCACTGGTGCGGTGCATCATCACCTGATTAATACAGGTCTGCGTACCGATGCCAACCTGATCATTGAAACCGGTTTTGCCCGTGATCCACACCAATTTGCGGTACTCCTTGGCTTTGGTGCAACAGCCATCTACCCATATCTGGCTTATGACGTGATCAATGATCTGGTCGCCAAAGGCGAGTTATTGGGTGACCCAATCTATGCACAAAACAATTTCCGTAAGGGGATTGAGAAAGGTCTGCTGAAAGTTCTTTCGAAAATGGGTATTTCTACGGTTGCCTCTTACCGTGGTGGTCAGTTGTTTGAAGCAGTGGGTTTATCCAATGAAGTGGTGGACAAATGCTTCATCGGTGTACCAAGCCGTATTCAGGGTGCCACTTTTGTCGATCTTGAAAATGATCAGAAACAGTTGGCGGATATTGCCTGGAAAAACCGTAAGCCAATTGATCAGGGTGGTTTGCTGAAGTTTGTCTTTGGCAAGGAATATCATGCCTTTAACCCGGATGTAATAAACTCGCTGCATAAAGCCGTACGTTCTGGGAACTACGCAGACTTTAAAGAATATGCAGAACTGGTGAACAAGCGTCCAATTGCGACGATTCGTGACCTGTTCAAACTGAAAACAGATAATTCGATTCCAGTCGAACAAGTGGAATCGGTTGAAGAAATCCTGCCTCGCTTTGACTCTGCCGGCATGTCTTTGGGTGCATTGTCACCTGAAGCACATGAAGCGATTGCGATTGCCATGAACACGATTGGCGGTCGTTCAAACTCAGGTGAGGGTGGTGAAGATCCAGCGCGTTACGGCACCATCCGTAACTCGAAAATCAAACAAATTGCATCGGGCCGTTTTGGTGTGACGCCTGCTTATTTAACATCAGCAGAAGTCCTTCAGATTAAAGTCGCGCAAGGTGCAAAACCAGGTGAAGGTGGTCAGTTGCCGGGTGGTAAAGTAAATGGTCTCATTGCCCGTTTACGTTATTCTGTACCGGGCGTTACCCTCATTTCGCCACCTCCGCATCACGACATCTATTCAATTGAAGATTTATCACAGTTGATCTTTGATTTAAAACAGGTTAACCCACAGGCGATGGTGTCAGTTAAGCTGGTTTCTGAACCGGGTGTCGGTACGATTGCGGCAGGTGTAGCGAAAGCCTATGCCGATTTCATTACCATTTCTGGTTATGATGGCGGTACAGCGGCTTCTCCACTTTCTTCAATTCATCATGCAGGTTCACCGTGGGAACTGGGTCTTTCTGAGGCACATCAGGCTCTTCGTGTGAATGACCTGCGTGGTAAAGTTCGCGTACAGACAGACGGCGGTTTAAAAACCGGTCTGGATGTTGTCAAAGCAGCAATTCTGGGTGCTGAAAGCTTCGGCTTTGGTTCGACTCCGATGATCGCATTAGGTTGTAAATACCTGCGTATCTGCCACCTGAATAACTGTGCAACCGGTGTCGCAACTCAACAAGATCATTTACGTCAAGAGCATTATATTGGTGAGCCACAAATGCTGATCAACTTCTTCACCTTTATTGCTGAAGAAACCCGTGAATGGCTGGCAGCACTCGGTGTATCAAGTCTGAAAGACCTGATTGGCCGTACTGATCTGCTGGAAGTTTTGCCAGGTGAAACTGCAAAGCATGCACATCTTGATTTAAGCAAATTACTTGAGTCGCATCCTGCTGCGGAAGGTAAAGCGCAGTATTGTCAGGTTCAAGGTAATGCGCCATTTGATAAAGGCATTCTGGCTGAAAAAATGGTGGATGAGATTCTACCTGCCATCGAAGCAGGAACTGGTGGTGAATATAGCTTCACGATCGGTAACTGTGACCGTTCGATTGGTGCACGCCTGTCTGGTGAAATTGCGAAACGCTATGGCAACCTGAGCATGGAGGCCCATCCGGTGAAAGTTCACCTGAATGGTACTGCGGGTCAGTCGCTGGGTGTCTGGAATGCCGGTGGTCTGCATATCAGCCTGGAAGGCGATGCCAATGACTATGTCGGTAAAGGCATGGCTGGTGGTCGTATCTCGATTTTCCCGCCAAAAGGTTCACCATTCCAGACGCAAAATACCGCGATTATTGGTAATACCTGTTTGTACGGTGCGACTGGCGGTAAGCTATATGCAGCGGGTACAGCAGGCGAGCGTTTTGCAGTACGTAACTCGGGTGCATTTGCCGTGATTGAAGGTGCAGGTGATCACTGCTGTGAATATATGACCGGCGGTATTGTGACAGTGCTGGGTAAAGTCGGACATAACTTCGGTGCGGGTATGACTGGTGGTTTTGCTTATGTACTTGATCTGGATAATGACTTCGTTGATCATTATAACCACGAGCTGATTGAGCTGAACCGTATTTCCACCGAAGCGATGGAAGAGCATAAAGCCTTCCTGGGTCGTATTCTGGATGAACATATTAAAGAAACGGGTAGTGCTTGGGCGTACAAGATCCGCCATGAGTTTGACTTCTACAGCCGCAAGTTCTGGTTGGTAAAACCAAAAGCAGCCAACTTGCAAACGCTGTTGAAAACCACTCAAGCTGATCCACAATAATTCCACTACTGCAGAAACATAGGCAGATGTAAGGCAACTGTGAACCCCTTACATCTCCCCACGGAGAGAGACATGGCAGAACGCCTGAATAATGACTTTCAATTCCTGGATGTCGCACGCCAAGACCCAGAGAAAAAAGAGATTGATGTCCGCAAAGCAGAATTTGTGGAAATTTATAAGCCTTATACAGCGGAAATTGCAGCCAATCAGACGCATCGCTGCCTAGGCTGTGGTAACCCGTACTGTGAGTGGAAATGTCCGGTACATAACTACATTCCAAACTGGTTAAAACTGGTGTCTGAAGGACGTCTGTTCCAGGCGGCTGAACTATGTCACCAGACCAATACCTTGCCAGAAGTCTGTGGTCGTGTCTGTCCGCAAGACCGTCTGTGTGAAGGGGCGTGTACCCTGAACGACGGTTTCGGTGCGGTGACGATTGGTAATGCCGAAAAATATATCAACGACACTGCCTTTGCATTGGGCTGGCGTCCAGATATGTCCAATGTGAAATGGACAGACAAAAAAGTTGCGATCATTGGTGCAGGTCCTGCCGGACTTGGCTGTGCAGATATTCTGGTGCGTAACGGGGTAAAACCTGTGGTATTTGACAAGCGTCCGGAAATCGGTGGTTTGCTGACTTTTGGTATTCCAGAATTCAAAATGGAAAAAGACGTAATGAAACGCCGTCGTGAAATTTTCACGGGTATGGGGGTTGAATTCCGTCTGAACACTGAGATTGGTACAGATGTGACCATCGACCAGTTGCTTGCAGATTATGATGCGGTATTCATGGGTATGGGCACCTATACTTATATGAAAGGTGGTTTTGCCGGTGAAGATCTGGATGGTGTGTATGATGCACTAGATTTCCTGATTGCCAATGTCAATCGTTGCCAAGGCTGGGAAAAAGATCCGTCTGAATATATCAGTGTTGAGGGCAAGAAAGTCATCGTTTTAGGTGGTGGTGATACCGCGATGGACTGTAACCGTACTTCAATCCGTCAAGGTGCTGAGTCAGTGGTTTGTGCTTATCGTCGTGATGAAGCGAACATGCCGGGTTCACGTCGTGAAGTAAAAAATGCGCGTGAAGAAGGTGTGGAATTCCAGTTCAACCGTCAACCTATCGAAATCGTGGGTGAAAATGGCAAAGTGACTGGCGTAAAAGTGGTAACGACTCAACTGGGTCAACCAGACAGCCGTGGCCGCCGTAGTCCGGAACCAATTCCAGGTTCAGAAGAAATTCTGCCTGCAGATGCGGTATTGCTGGCATTTGGTTTCCGTACCAGCCCAGCAGACTGGTTCACTGATGTAGAAATCAATCTGGATGGTTCAGGTCGCGTACTTGCAGCTGAACAACAGCAATACAAATTCCAGACTTCAAATCCAAAAATCTTTGCTGGTGGCGACATGGTCCGTGGTTCTGACCTGGTGGTGACTGCGATCTGGGAAGGTCGTCAGGCTGCAGAAGGTATTCTGGATTATCTTGATATTTAATCTAATTTAATCATCTATTTAAAAAAAACCCGCTACGGCGGGTTTTTTTATTTTTCTTTGTTTTGAATATTTGGTTAGCTTAATCCTATGAGCTTATAAAATATGAATTTGAACTTATAGATATATCCAATATTAATTCGTAGCTCTGAAGCAGAACAGAAGGAATAAAAACGATATAAGTAAAAAATTATAAAAATTAACAAAAACTAAGAAAAATATGTTTAAAATCAAATTAATTAAATAAATATCAATAAAGAATTGAGGATAAAAGATGATCCCTGTATTAAAAAAATCTTTCATTGCTCTGATGTTAGCCAGTACCCTGACGCTTACAGGTTGTGGCTATAACACCCTACAAGTTAAGGATGAGGCTGTGACTGCGGCATGGTCTGAAGTGCAAAACCAGTACCAGCGTCGTGCTGACCTAGTGCCGAATCTGGTCAATGTTGTCAAAGGCTATGCGGCGCATGAAGAGCAGGTGCTCACAGAAGTCACTCAGGCACGTGCCAATGTAGCAGGCCTCAAAGTCGATCAGGAAGTACTGGAAAATCCTGAACTATTCCAGCGTTATCAGGAAGCACAGTCACAAATGACCAGTGCTTTATCACGCCTGCTTGCGGTGACTGAAAACTATCCAGACCTGAAAGCCAATCAGCAGTTCCGTGATTTGCAAGTACAGCTAGAAGGTACAGAAAACCGGATTGCGGTAGCACGTAACCGTTATATTACGACAGTACAGGACTTCAACTCTTATGCGCGTCAGTTTCCGCAAGTCATGACCGCCAAAGTGATTGGCATGGACACCAAACCGAACTTTAGCGCCGAGCAAAGTGCACAGAAAGCTCCAACGGTGTCTTTTGAATAACTTATAACGTATAAATAAGTGAGGAATCAGATGTCTGAGATGCTGCTGAAATACTGTGCTGGTTTAATTCTTATGTTGGGCATAGGAATGACAACACTTGTTTCAGCAGAAACGGCGACGGCTACAGATACTGAAGAAGTCATCGTAGCTCGTGAAATCTTACAGCCTAAAACTGGTCAAAATGCTCCAGCTCAAGAAGCTGGGGCTACAGCAGCGTCGCAGCCACAAATTCCCAATGATATGACAGAAGGGCAGTTGCAGCGGGACTTACCGAGTCTGAATGAACCGGTGATTGATCAGGCAAATTTACTCAGTCCCACTGAAAAACAGCAACTCAGTCAGCGTATCTTGAAACTTTATAATGAAGGTAAAGGTCAGATTGGTGTGGTGATTGTACCGACTACCGGACAGGAAGATATTTTTGATTATTCCATGCGGGTCGCTGAGGCCTGGCAGCTTGGTTCGGCTAAACGGGATAATGGTTTACTCATGACCATTGCCATCAATGATCGCCGTATTCAGATTCTGACTGGCTATGGTCTGGAAGGCGTATTGCCTGATATTGTGGCAGGGCGAATTATCAATGACAAAATTACGCCGTATTTTAAGCAAGGGCAGTATGCTCAGGGAATTGATTCAGGACTGGCTGAAATAGAACGGATTTTAAATCTCGATCCAGAAATTGCCGCTCAAGCTGCAGATGAGCTTAAAGAGCGACACGAACAGGCTTATAAAGCCCAGCAAGCTTCTCAAGCAACTTTTGGTACTGTGATTTTTATCATCATCGCTGGTGTGGTTGCTTCGATGATTTTCGGTAAAAAGCTCAGTGCTGCAACTGCTGCAGTTGCAGGCACAGCTGCTGGCTTAGTCAATGGCATGGGCTTAATTGCCAGTTTAATGATTGGGATTGGCGTATTTTTTGTATTAATCACTTCACTGGCGCAACTACTTTTGTATGCCTTTGCTTCTGGTGCTGGTCGTGGCGGTGGAGGAAGAGGTGGATTTGGTGGCGGCGGCTTCGGTGGAGGCGGTGGCGGCTTTGGTGGGGGAGGAGCATCAGGCTCATGGTAAAAACGACAGATACAACAGAGATTGTCACACAGCCGAAGCTGGAAGAGTATGCACGGCCGAGTTTTAAACGCTGGCTCAAGCATTTCTTTTATATGCCGGCAACCAAGCGTTTTTTCTCCAAGCAGGATCAACATGCGATTGCACTAGCTGTTGAAGAAGCAGAGCATGGGCATGTGGGGGAGATTCAGGTCGTGATAGAAGGCTGTCTGCCTTCACGATCTGCCTATTATCAGGATACGCTGTGTCGTGCCCGACAGCTATTTGCTGAACTTGGAGTTTGGGATACTGAATATAATAGTGGTGTGCTGCTATATTTAAACCTGTGTGAACATAAGGTTGAGATTGTGATTGATCGGGGAATTAAGAATGCAACGACCCAACAAGTCTGGGATGAAATCTGTCAAAGCATCATTCGAAATCTGGCTCAGCAGCAGTATAAGGAAGGTATAATTGAGGGTGTGAAGCAGGTTGGACAGGTCTTAGATCAGTACTATGATCGTAAAATAGATGATTTAAACAATGAATTAGGGAATAAACCGATTATTCTGGGGTGATTTTAGTCAACTAACTGACATTTTTTGTCAGTTAGTTACACAAAAGAAAACAAAAAAATTACAAAAATAAAAATATTTTTTTAAAGTGCTGTTTTTTATCTCAATTTTATTATAATAAAACTTGGCACACTTGCTGCTATCTATAAATTAGCTTTTATTTTTTAAGCTTAATAATTAAACAAAACATTTGTGGAGAATGTTATGAATACAGTACAAAAGGGTTTTACCCTTATTGAATTAATGATTGTTGTAGCAATTATCGGTATTTTGGCTGCGATTGCGATTCCTGCTTATCAAGGCTATGTAAAAGATGGTGCGGAAAAAGCATGTCAATCTGAAGCTAGTGCATTCGCTAAAAAATCATTTTTAGATTTACAGCTAGCTCAAACAGTTAGTGCACCTCCTACTACTGGTACTTGTACTTATAGTATTGATGCAGCTCCTACTGCTGCCACTACAACATTTACAGCTACTCCTAAACTTCCTGGTAAGAAGATTACTACATGTAATATGGCTACAGGCTCTTGTACTTTAGCTACTTCAGATCCTACTTAATCGATCAAAGAAAAAAGCTGCTATAGCAGCTTTTTTCTTAAGTGAGTAATGAATCATGATAATAAAAAATGGTTTTACTTTAATTGAATTAATGATTGTTGTAGCTATTATTGGGCTATTAGCTGCTGTTGCTTTGCCTATATATCAAGGTTTTACTTTGCAGGCTTCTGAAAAGGCATGTTTGCAAGAAACAAAATCTTATGCAAATCATGTCTTTACGGCATTAAATGATCAGCATGATTTTACCAATTTACAAACTCCAAATATATCGGCTTGTGAAGAGATTACAGATGCATCGGGTTGGACCACAGCAACTACAAATAAGGTAATCATTGGTACACCTAAAAATGGTGAGGCAAAATCTTCAAAATGTGATTTAAATATTTCGCCAAGTTGTGTCTTAATTCCTTAATATTAAAAAAATTCTGTTACATATAATTAAAAAAATTTAATTATTATCAGAGCACTACCTTAATCCTATATTGAATTTTTATTTCCCTATCTATTTTTAGATTATCATGTGCAAAATAATTTTTTCCTGACAATCTCATGAAATTCATGCTTGCCCTCATCGCAGCAATTCTGATCTCCCTAGCCTGGCTCATGCCCATTCATTACCGGCCTTGGGTCACCTATACCGGTGAACTCTATGCTTTCTTTTCACTATTCGCCTTAGCTGCAATCTGCCTAAAAGAAAAACTAAAAGTCCCAGGTATTAGCTTATCTTTATTACTACTCGCCTGTGTGCCGTTTATACATTTTCTTACAGGACAGGTATTTTTCTTTAGTACCGCCATGATGGGCTTCATTTTTGTCTTTAGCTTTTGGCTCGCAAGTGTGCTGGGTTATCACCTTTCAAGAGGAAACTATAGCCGAGAAGAAACCTTTACCCACCTTAGCTATGTATTTTTGGCTTCAGGAACTATTACGGGTCTAATTGCGCTTTCTCAGTGGTCTAATCTGGATTCTGTATTGCCAGGTATGGTGAATATCAGTGGTACACAGCGACCGTATGCCAATTTTGCCCAACCAAACAATATGGCGACTTTTTTGGTCATGGCATTAATGAGCTGTCTTTATCTATATGAAAAGAAAAAAATCCAGACCAGATGGCTATTTGCCTGCGCTGCAGTAATTGTTATGGGAGTGGCTTTAAGCCAGTCACGTACCGCATGGGTCGCCGCGACCGCGATCATATTGTATTTAGCTTTCTATCAATACAAAGGCATTATCCGCCTGAAATGGTATTACAGCACCGCTTGGTTCCTCTTCTTTATTTCCTGTATTGTGGCTTTTCCATTACTCAGTCAGCTCGCTGCACAGGCGATAGATGCGAATGTAGTTCAAAGCCGGGATGTGGTAGCGCGTGCCACTGGAGATATGTCACGTATTGCGATCTGGCAGCAAATGCTGATCGCAATTCAGGCACAACCTTGGTTTGGCTATGGCTGGTATCAGACCAGTGTCGCTTTTGTCTCAATTAGTGATACGGTACAAGGCCCGGTGTGGATCCGAAGTGCGCATAATTTTATCTTGGACTTTTTGCTGTGGAATGGATTAATCATTGGTCTCCCATTTCTGGCATACTTTGGTTATTTGGGCTATCAGTTACAACGATGGGTTAACACACCTGAATCTGTCATTGGAATTTTGATGATTGGGGCTTTTGTGACGCATGCTATGTTTGAGTTTCCACAGCATTATGCCTATTTCTTGCTGCCGATTGGTTTTATTATCGGAACTGTGCTGGCACAGCGTGTAGATATTTATAAAACTTTTACTCTGCCTTCATGGTTTATGAAAGTTACCTTCGCTGTCGGTATTATTCTGATCGCAGTCATTTACCGTGATTATGATACTGCGGTGCTAAAACTGGGGCAAAGTATTCGTTATGAAAAACAGCCGGAAAAAATCACCAATGAAAAACCGATTTATCTGCTGACTGAGTTCAATCATCGCATTGCCTGGATTCGTCTAAATCCTTACAGCAAAGCGTCTGCTGAACAGATTCAGGAAGGTGAACAAATGGTCTTAAGTTATCCAACCAAATGCAACCTGATCAAATATGCCAAACTCTTAGTATTTAATGGTTACGAGGCTGAGGCTAAGCATCAGCTGCAGCGCTTGAAAGTGATCCAGAAAACTGAAATGAGTTATGAAGAACTAATGCAGGATGTACCTCGTTAAATACAAAAAAGCCAGCAAATGCTGGCTTTTTCTTGGCTTAATTTTAAGTTTAGAGCTGACTTTGAATATAGTTTTCAATGCCAATGCTTTCAATCAGATCAATTTGTGTCGTGGTCCAATCCAGATAATTTTCTTCTTTCTCTAGAATTTCCTGAACCAGATCACGCGTCACATAATCCATTTGAGTTTCAGCTAATGCCACAGCTTTCTGGATGGCTTCAATATTTTCTTTAACTTTGCGCACATCACAATGCAGCACTTCTTGAGTATGCTGACCAATATACAGTTTGCCCAGATTCTGTAAATTCGGCAGACCTTCCAAAAATAAAATACGTTCAATAATTTTATCGGCATGTTTCATCTGAACAATGGATTCTTTATATTCTGCCGAGCCCAGTTTCTCAATGCCCCAGTCATTAAACATGCGCGAATGCAGGAAATACTGGTTAATGGCAGTTAAGTGGTGATACAACACCTGATTGAGCTGATTAATCACATCACGATTGCCTTTCATCGCATAACTCCATTTGGACCTGTTTTATCTTTCTAAGAAAGCGCTCTAATCCTGATAGTAAAGCAAGTCAGGGGCAAATGGCGAGTAATTTATGGAACAGCAAATGAAAATCGACATCGAATCCATTCAGACTCAGATGAATGGCAATAAAAACCCGCCAGAGTCAAAGGCGGGGGAGGAGTAATGACCAAAGATCATTGTTTTTTCATTATGCTTATAGGGAGAAATCTTTTTAAATTTATGCTGCAACTGCTAGCCGTGCTGCAATTTGTGAAACCTCATCACTGATGATCATGCGGGCTTCTGGTGCACAGCGACCACAGCAAGTTCCCAAGTCCAACATATCGCGGACATCACGATAACTTTCAGCGCCATTTGCAATAGCATCTTTAATGTCTTGATCTGTAATGCCGCGGCATAGACAAACGTACATAGGACACAACCACAGTGATTAAATAAGATAAGTAATATTATTGATAATTGTTATCGTTTGTCAATAAAAATCATTTGAAATAGCTTTTATCATGATTGATGATTTAGATAAAAAATCACCACCTGAGCGGAAATCCAAGTACTGCTCGGATTTCCACACAAAAGCGATTCATGATTTAGAATGAGATATTGCAGGGTGGGGATTGAGTAATTTTTATAACTTATTGATTAATTATGACAATGCCATCCATTTCAACCAAGGCATCTTTAGGCAGGCTGGCCACACCTAAAGCGGCACGTGCTGGATAGGGCTGGGCAAAATACTCACCCATAATTTGATTGACCAGTTGAAAGTGAGATAAGTCGGTCAGGAAAATATTCAGTTTGGCAATATCTGCCAAAGAGCCACCAGCGGCTTCACAGACTGCTTTTAAGTTATCAAACACCCGGCGAATTTGAGCTTCAATGCCTTCAACCAGTTCCATACTATAAGGATCCAGGCCAATTTGACCTGATAGATATAAGGTATCACCCACTAAAATGGCTTGCGAATAAGTGCCAATCGCAGCAGGGGCATTTTCAGTATGGATTACTTGGCGGGACATTAATTTCTCCTTTTATCATCGACATACATCATATTCGATCAATTCGGCCGATCAAAGCACTATCGTTTTAAATGATTAACTCGCTTTAGAGGCTTCACTGAAAACGACGGGCTGTGCCAGACGGATAATTCGCGGGAAACCGAAATACATGCGTAAATCCCGGATAATCTGTGCAATCTGTTTACGGTTATGCACCACGATATTGACGTAAGTTTTGTCATCCTGAGTGCGCACCATTTCCACCCCGGAATGCGCTTTACGACATTGGTAAATCAGGTCGGAAATCTGCTCGTCATTCATGTCCAGGTCAATGCTGAGATAGGCAGTAAAGCTGATATCTTCCAGATCATCAGAGGTCCACTGCAACAACATGATATTTTCTGGATGCTGATGCTGTTCATGCAGCAGGTTATGGCAGCGCGCACGATGCACAATCAGACCGCGACGGGTCAAATGCCCCTGAATTGGATCACCCAGCACAGGATTGCAGCAATGTGCATATTTGACATCGACACCTTCCGTTCCCTGAATCAGACGGTCTGAGCTGGCAATATTCTGATGCTGATCTTGGGCAAATAAATGGTTGGCCACCAGTTGCGGTAATAAATCACCGACTGCAATCTGTTCAAACAGCTGCTCTTTACTGGAAACATGGCGCCATTCTAAGAGGTTTTTCCAGTCTGCTTCCGTCAGATCACGAATAGAACGATGGAACAATTTCAAGGCACGATTGAGAGCCTGTTGTCCGACCAAACGTTGCTCATCTGGATCCTGATCGCGCAGAATATTCTGAATAGCACGACGAGCTTTCTGGGTATTAATAAAACTGAGCCAATCCGGATTTGGAGTGGCCAAGACATCAGTAATGATTTCTACCACCTGACCACTGACTAGAGGTGTTGAAAGGGGCTTGGTTTCATTATTAATTTTTGCACCCACCGCATGATTGCCTAGGAATAAACTCGCGGCATAAGCAAAGTCAACCGCCGTGGCGCCTTGCGGCAATTCATGTAAATGACCATGCGGGGTATAGACCCAGATTTTTTCCTGATGTAAATAGTCCAGTAATTCACTGAATGTGGTTTTGGCACATTCACCATCGACTAGGACATTCAGGTTCTGCATCGAGGCCTGAATCGCAGAGCGGCAGGCCTGCGGGGCACTTTCACCGAGTACGACGCCAAAACGTGCGGCTTTACGCATCAGTTCGGTTTGAATGGTGAGCGACAGGGTCGTCTCTTCGCCTTTTAAGCGCATCATCAAGGACTGGTTGCCACCCGGTAATGGACGGCGGATATGATCTTCATAACTCTGGATTTTAAAGCTTTGGGTCAGAATTTCTGCCAGTCGGTCACAGTCCGCGATGCTCTGTAAAATAATCTCAAAAGCATGGCTATGCGTCAGCTCTTGCAGGTCGATGTCATTTTTAACGAAGTGGCGCAGTAGCTCAATATTGTTGTTTTTCTTTTTGATCCGGCCTTGAATGGCATGCTGTTGCAGCAGTTCAGTCAGGTTCTTTTCCCATTTGGCCTGATATTCACAGCGTTTCGGCTTGGTTTCCTGTAGTGCGGTCTGCACATTGTTATACATGTCCAGATCTAGATTCTGATAACAAAGATGTTCCAGGTTATCGGCCATTTCATTCATGCCGACAATACGTGCCATGGGAACAAAGATTTCAAAGGTTTCGCGGGCAATACGCGCACGTTTGTCCGGACGTAGTGCATCCAAAGTGGTCATGTTGTGATAGCGGTCGGCCAGTTTCACAATAATGACACGTGGATCTTGTAGAGTCGCTTGCAGAATTTTCCGAAATGAAGCGGCTTTATTATATTCTTTATCGCTAGAATGACTCAGTTTGGTCACGCCATCGACCAGCTCGGCCACAGTAAAACCAAAAGTCTCAGTAATATCATCTTTGTTAAAGTCGGTGTCTTCAATCACATCATGCAGCAAGGCAGCCATCAGCGTTTCAGGGTCAAGACGCATATGCGCCAGAATACAGCTGACTGCAATCGGATGCAGAATATAAGGTTCACCACTTTTGCGCACAATCCCATCATGCGCCATATCTGCATAATCACAGGCCGCAAGCACACGTTCGACATCGCTTTCACTTAAATACGCATCGATAATGATCTCTAACTGCTGCTTGGCTTGACTGACCTGTGGGCCTGGCATAAAACACCTTTTCAACTGAATTTTTTACAAATAAAACGTGAAAGCGCTTTAGAAATGTGAATTTCCTGGTTTGATGGTTTTTGGCTGCTAGCGAGCAGAAAACCAATACAAACTTGATAGCTAACCCTTATGTTATAACCGTTCTGGCATAAATATAAAAGTCACATAACAAAAAAAGCCTAGTTTAGAACTAGGCTTTTTGAGTGACGATCTCTTATTGGAAAGAAAAACCGTCTAAGTTTAGATTATTTGCAGAAAGTGCAAGATCCAAGCTTGATGTTTGATAGTCTTGATCACGTTGTTTCAAAATGTCTTTTGATACATGACCTGAAGCGATTTCACGTAAAGCAACAACAGTCGGTTTGTCATTGTCCCATTCTACAGTTGGTTCAATACCTTGACGTGCCAATTGACGCGCGCGCTTGCTTGCCACTAGTACAAGCTCAAAGCGGTTGTCTACATGGTCTAAACAATCTTCAACGGTGACGCGTGCCATAAGAATTCTCGTTTGAATAATAAATTTTAACAGACTGCACAGTATAAAAGGCTTTGTCTATAGACTCAAGTTTTAATCACTGTTCAGTTGGTGTGATGAGCTGCTGAATCAGTTTTTCATGACGGTTGGCCTGTTGCGACAGGGTTAAGCGGTTGGCGATAATTACCGCTTCCAGGTCATGCAGCGCTTTATTAAAGTCATCGTTGATAATAATATAGTCAAAGTTGCTATATTGTTGCATATCTTCTACCGCGCAGCTGAGACGATGTTCAATCACATCCACTGCGTCAGTACCACGGTTAGACAGGCGTTCACGCAGGTCAAACTGGCTCGGCGGCAGAATAAAGATTTGTTTGGATTCAGGAAAAAGACGACGAACCTGTTGCGCACCTTGCCAGTCAATTTCAAGCAGCACATCATGACCTTTAGCCAGTTGCTCTTTGACTGTGGCTTGCGCAGTACCGTAGTAGTTACCAAATACTTCGGCGTATTCGATAAAACCACCTTCATTGACCAGATTTAAAAAATCTTCTTTATTGGAGAAATGATAGTGTACGCCATCGAGTTCGCCAGGTCGTTGACCGCGTGTAGTGTGTGACACAGAAACGTGAAGATTGTTGACACGCTCAAGTAGGGCTTTAACAAGGGATGTTTTGCCTGTTCCAGACGCTGCAGAAACGACAAACAAGAGACCCGACATGATATTTTTCCTGATATGATAAAATATCTTCTCTATTTTAGAGTAGAGCGGCTTTAAACTAAATAGTTGTCAGTCGATTGTTTACATTTATTTCAATTGAACCGCTAAAAATGGTGTGAGTATTGAGGATTCTATGGAAATTGTTTTAGCCAACCCACGTGGTTTTTGTGCTGGTGTAGATCGTGCCATTGCGATCGTGAACCGTGCCCTGGAATGCTTTAACCCACCGATTTATGTGCGGCATGAAGTGGTGCACAACAAATTTGTCGTCGATGACCTACGTCAGCGTGGTGCGATTTTTGTCGATGAACTCGACGAAGTTCCTGACGATAATATCGTGATTTTTAGCGCACATGGTGTTTCTAAAGCAGTCCAGCTTGAGGCTGAACGCCGTGGTTTGAAAGTTTTTGACGCGACTTGCCCGTTGGTCACTAAAGTACATATTGAAGTGACCAAATATGCCCGTGAAGGTGTAGAAGCGATCCTGATTGGTCATGAGGGTCACCCTGAAGTCGAAGGTACCATGGGGCAATATGACAAAAAAAATGGTGGTGAGATTTATCTGGTCGAAGATGAAGAAGATGTCGCCGCTTTAATGGTACGCAATCCTGAAAAAGTCGCCTTTGTCACGCAAACGACTTTATCTATTGATGATACAGCGAAAGTGATTGATGCACTTCGCCAGAAGTTTCCGCTGATTCAAGGCCCACGTAAAGACGATATTTGCTATGCCACACAAAACCGCCAGGATGCGGTACGTGATCTGGCGGAACGTTGTGATGTCGTACTTGTTGTTGGTTCACCAAACTCTTCAAATTCAAACCGCCTACGTGAGCTGGCTGAACGTATGGGTAAAGCAGCTTACCTAGTCGATAATGCCGATGAGCTCAAACAGGAATGGTTTGCAGGAAATGCCCAGATTGGAGTAACAGCAGGTGCATCAGCACCGGAAATCCTGATCAAACAGGTAATTCAACGATTACAGGCTTGGGGGGCAGCTATCCCTCAACAATTGAATGGTCGTGAAGAAAATATAACTTTTAGTTTGCCAAAAGAATTGCGAATTCCAGTCACACAAACCTAAAGGGTGATTTATTTAATCAACAGATTTTTTTCTTTTAAACGAACAGATAGCTATTTTTTGCAGTTATCTGTTTTTTTATGCCATTTATCCTGATTTGTGTTAGTTGTGTAATTCAATTATATATTATCTTTAATGGGGTAAAGTTTTGTTGCTTTGGGGATGAAATGCAGAAAAATAAAGGTTTTACATTAATTGAACTCATGGTGACGATTGCAGTATTGGGAATTATTGCAACGATTGCTGCGCCTTCATTTTCGGAGATGATGAAATCCTATAAGCTGATTCAAACAAAAAAACAAATAATGCAAGCATTAAATGAGGGCCGAAGTCGGGCGGCAGCATCACGCGCTCCTGTTGTTGTGTGCCCAGGAAAAATAAATGGTTTAACCACTATGACCGCCGATCAGTGTTTAATAGATGCAGGTGTCTCGTCTACAGGTTTAGAGCCTTATAAAGATTCTAACAGAGTTATTCTTATAAACGTCAAAGATAGCGTAAAGGTGAATGGAGACACAATGCTGATTTTTGGTCAAACAGGCGCTTCTTTGGATAGTATCGTGAGTGGAGTTCCTAAAGCTAGAAAAATAACAGTATGTTCAGATAAAAAATCTGTAGAAATTGTGATCACCTTGTTGGGTAATATCGCTGTAAACAGTTCGGGAGCTTGTGTATGACCAATAGATATAATCAATTAGGTGTAGGGCTTATGGAAGTACTCGTTGCTTTAATTATTCTTGCTATTGGTGTATTGGGCTATACAGCTTTACAACTTAAAGCTGTTGATTTTACATCTGAGGCATTAACTAAGTCGCAGGCAACACTTATTTTAAGAGGCTTAACTGAAAGTATCCGTGCCAATCCCGACGGTCAGGCAAATTATCCTGCTGCAGTTAAAAGTTACTTTGCGGTAAAAAAACCATCGGCATCACCTTCTTGCTTTAATAAAACTTGTACTCCAGCCGATTTAGCAAAATATGATGCTTATATGGCTGTGCAGGCGGCTTCCACAATGAATATGGCAATTACAATGACTGATTGTCCGGGTGTTAAATCGGTTAAGAGGCAATGTTTATTTGCGGCTTGGGATGAAACATTTAGTAAGCTGAAAGCCGATGATTACAGTGTTTGCATGGATAATAAGGGTATTTATGTGAATTCTGCCAAATGCTTAATGATGGAGGCTTACTAATATGAGCTTAATTCAACCTGCATTTTTAAAGCAGCGCGGTTTTACACTAATTGAGTTAATGGTATCTCTGGTTATTGGGCTTATTGTGAGTGCTGCTGCTTTACAATTATTTACGGGGGGGGTTATTACATCAAAAATGCAGGAGGCAGGCGCTGAATTGCAGGATAGCGGTGTTTTTGGATTGGAATATATGGCCAGAGATATCAGACTAGCAAATTATGGCAATATAAATAATCCTGTTTTGACTAATATAACTCCAATGGGAGGAATTGTATTAACTAGTGGTGAAACAAATGCAAATTTAGGATTGAAAGATGTAGATCCAGGATTATTAACGAGTTCAAATGGCGAGGCTAGTGCAACAGGAAATAGCGATCAATTAACAATCCAGTTTTTTGCGCCAAATGACATGCTGAATTGTGAAGGTAAAAAAGTAAAAGCGAATGAATACGTTATACAGCGTTATTTTTTAAGAGCTGATGGTTCTAATTTATCACTGGCATGTGATGCAAATACTCCTGGAAGCACTTCGGTTTCAATAACAGGTTTGAACGATTCTAATAACGGTGAAGTAATTATGCCGCGGGTTGATCAATTGAGATTCTATTTAGGAGCTAAAGTTGGAGATGAATTCGTATATTACACGATTCAGCAATATAAAGACTCTTTTAAAGCAGCAGTAGCGCCTAATATTCCCCGCATTATTTCTATTCGCGTCATGGCGCTTGTGCGGTCAAAGGATTCCATTAGTACTGATAATATTAATCCTTCAAAAGAAGTATTTAAGTTCTTAGATTCCGAGATAAAACCATCTGATACAAAAACTAAATATATGCGCCGTTTATATGCGACCACGATTGCATTGCGTAATGGTTTGGGGGAGAAGATCTATGAAAGTGGGAATTAGTATAAATAGACAGCAGGGCGCTACAATTATTGTGGTGATGCTTGTCTTATTAATGATTACGGTAGTGGGTGTTCTATCTATACAGACAGCTATGACAACTTCAAATATTGCAGCAAACGCCCAAGTTGGACAGCTTTCTAGTCAAACAGCAGATACTCCTATTAATCAAATATTTATTGAAGATGTTATCAAGCAAACAAACTTGTCCAGTATTATTGGCAAAGCTTTAAAAGATAATGAGACGGAACTAGGTCGGGAGTATGTATTTTGCTATAGACCTCAGTCATCTGTCCGATTTGGTTCCGTTATGTCTATGGCTGTACAGCGTTTACAAACAGACGGCACGGCTGAATTACTAGAAGGTAGTACGGATAATTATTGCGATTTGTCAGAAGATTTCGGTAGTGCTCGTCAAGGTGTAGTGACACAAATAGCGATTAAAATTCCTGTAGATATCAGTAAGGAGCTTCCTCCTTTAGCGCTGCTTGCCCGTGCAACAAATGTCAGTGGTGGGCAAACGATACCTGAAGGTATTGCTGAGCAAAAACGTGTTCGAGTCACGACAACAGCTGTAATGCCATCTTTTGCTAAAGATTTGACTGTGGCTCAAGCATGTATGAAGACATATCTAAATGATGATACTGATGCTGATATAAAAGGTAAAATGACTGTTGCTCAATGTTTGGCAAATTTAGGTGTGCCTGTAAACAGCCAGATGCAGGAATTCAATCTTCAGACATTCTTAAAAATGGTTAAAGAGCCGACATAATAGTGAGGAATATAAAGATGAAATCAAAAATAGATATTGCCACTAATAAGTATAAAGGCAAACCTAGTAAGTTGAATATAAGTTTAGTGGTAGTAGGTGCTTTCTTTTCCAATTTCATGATCACTTCTTCTGTAGCGCAGGCTTCGGATTTGCAAATTTATGCAGCGCCTACAGCGGGGAAAAAAACGATTGTTATGATGCTGGATACATCAGGGTCAATGGCATTTTTTGATGATGTTGCATGTATTAAAGGCTATGATTGGTGGGGGAATGAAATACTTCATGGTACTGGTGAGGAAAGTGTAACTACGACAGTACCTTATACAAGGAGATATTGTAAAAACTCTTCTGGAAAAATTTCATCCTATGATCGTTTGACGCGGTTGAAAGATGGCATGTTTGCTTTTTTAAATAGTGATAATGCCTCCCTGCAAGAAGTACGCGTTGGCCTAGGTAACTATTCAACGAAGGGCGATGGCAAGAGTGGGCAAATTTTAGTTCCTGCAGCCAAGTTAGTTGCGGATCAGCGTACAAAACTTAAAAACGCTATTGCTAATTTGGAAGCTAAAAATGGTACTCCAACAGCACAAGCTTATGCAGAAGCAGCGGCTTATTTGATGGGCACGAATACTTCTAAAGTAATTTTAGTAAATGATGCTGATGTTTATTTTACTTATGGTTCAAATTATTATAGGAGCTGTACATCTGTAAACGCAACAGGTACATTTTGCTTAACGTGGAGTGATTGGGTTAATGAGCAGATACCTAGTAGATTAACTTCAGGACTTCCAGTTTCAAGTTGCAGGCTAGATGGGTACAATGGAAAATGTTATAAAAAAACAGGGAAGTATATAATTAATAATGATAGCGGATTTGGCGACTCAGCTGATTCTACTAAAGATACTGATTTAACTTATTACTCTTCCCCACTGCCTGCTGAAAAAGAAAGACAAAGCTGTGATGGACAAGGTATTTACCTGTTATCAGATGGTGCTGCGAATTCAACAAGTGAAACTAGAGCTAAATCTGTGATGTCTGAAGCTTTAGGCACTTTTGGAAGCGGTTTTAGCTGCTCAGGAGGGTTGGCTGAAGCTTATGAAGGGAGTAACCCCGGTGCTTGGACCTGTATGGGGGAATTTGCTAAGAAATTATTTGATAAAACCAAAAACCCAACTGGTGTTTCAATCCAAACTGCATTTGTGGGCTTTGGCAGTGATATGAATAATTTATCAAATACATATGTTGCGAATGCATGTAAGTTAAGCTCTTTAACACAAGCGGATCGTAATCATGAAGATGATTGCTCGCCTACAAAAGAAACTTATGGGATACAAGCGCCAGGTTATGGTAATGGTGGATTTTTTATTGCTAATGATTCAGATGAAATTACAAATAGTGTTATTCAGTTTATTGATAACATTGGTAAAAATCCAATTGATCCTTTATCCACTGGTGCTATTTCAGTTCCTGTTGACGCATTAAGCCCGCATACATTTCAGCCTTATGGTTATTTAAGGGCGATGGAGCCGAAACCAGGGACGCAAAATATGATCTGGATAGGTAATTTAAAAAAATATTCAATTCAGAATGGTGCATTAAAATCAGATGAAACCTGGATCTTCAACACGGATGGTACATTTGCTAAAACAACAAAAGATATATGGAATAAAACTGCTAAAAAAGATGGGGATGGTATTGATGTTGGCGGTGTTATATCCAATTTAATTCTGCCGACATCTTCTACTACAGGGCATCGTCCTGTATTTACTGATATTGCACGTGATACAAATGGAAACCTCACTGCACCGCCTAAAAAGACAAATCTTTTTTTAGTATCGCGTTCTGCAACAGATGCGAGCAAGCTTTTAAAAGAATTTAAAGAAGATAGTGTCTTGGTTAAGTTAAAACCAGATATTAAATTAAAGCTGCTGAATTACTTTGGATATACAGTTTCTTTGAATTTAAAGGAACTACCATCTACTTTGACTGCTCCTGATAAAGCAGGAAATATTGCTATGGGCGCAAGTATTCATTCATTTCCAGTTCAAATGACATATTCAGGAGAATTGGATGCAAATGGCGATTTAAAATCTTCAAGAAATCAATCAGTTCTTTACGGCAGTATGGAGGGTGCACTGCGGGTTGTCGATGCTTCGAGTGGTAGAGAACAATCAGTTTTTGTCCCATATGATATTTTGCAAGATGAAACAGCATCTAAAGCTCTTGTTAGCGGTCAATCAGACAAGGCAGGGGTGACTGCAGGTATAAGCGGTGCTTGGGTTGCTGATTCTGCATACAAAGTAACGGCTGAAGATGAGAATTCTACGTTGGTGTCAGCAACTAAGATGAATGTTTATGGCGGCATGCGCATGGGAGGCAAAAATTATTATGGTTTAGATATGCTTATTCCTACGGCGCCTAAAATTTTATTTAAAATCACTGGTGGATTAGGTAGTTTTAGCCGTATGGGGCAAACTTGGTCTAAGCCAGTGTTGGCTAATATTCGTTATAATAAAAAAATTACACGCGTCATGATTGTCGGGGGGGGATATGATATGTGTTATGAAAACCCTACATTTGCGTTAAATAAAAAAAATTCAAATACCGACTATCCAGATACTGCATGTGATAATAAAACTGAAGCTCAAGGCAATGCCATATATATTGTTAATGCCGATACAGGTGATCTAATTTGGTGGGCAAGCAATAAAGATGGTGATACAAATAATTCATTTATGAAACACAGTATCGTTAGCCGTATAGCAACGCTAGACCGAGATGGAGATGGCTTAGTAGATAATCTTTATTTTGGGGATTTAGGTGGTCAAGTTTTTCGTGCCGATTTAAATAATACATCCGGTTCTGTACTAGGAAAAAGGGTTGTATTAATTGCAGATCTAAGTACTGGTAAAGATGTTAATGGAACAACATTAACGGCAGGAAATCAACCTAGATTTTATCAGCCACCGACTCTAACGGTACATGATGAGGGAAAAGAGACATTCTTGCTTGTAGGCATTGCATCGGGAGACCGAAGTACGCCTCTAGATGTTTCTCCTGTCAATGGACGGGAGAAGATGAAACCATTAAATGTTTTATCTGACCGTCCAACAAATAAAGTCTATGGCTTGATAGATCGCGATGTTGCAAGTAAGTATTTATATACTGGACAAAAGGACGGTACTGGTGTATTGAAGGATTTCTTACCATCTAATACAATTAAATTAGATAAATTGGTACCTAACCCGCAAACTTTAACGGGAGAAATTGCCAAAAAATTCTCTTCTAGCGGTTATCAAGGGTGGTATCGTTCTTTATCTAGCGGTCCAGATGGGATAGAAATCAAGAGTGCAAGTATAATTGTAGAAGGTAAAACGATATCGACTACCCGAACTCCTGGAGGGCTGAAAGCTTTTGAGGAAGAGCCCCTTGCTATTACTGGACGTTTACTTATTCCAGTTTATGATCCGCAGGGTACAGGCATTGAAGATCGAAGTAATCCTTGCCAACCACGTGTAATTGGAGAAACAGATGTTCAACAATTCTGTTTGCCTTATGGTGCGTGCTTAAAATCGACTGGCACTGTTGATACTGAAAAAGAAAAATTGACAGGCTTTCAGATGAGCGGTATTAAAAATCAGAATGTACTTGGAGCTGGTATTCGAGGCTTATCGATGGGTCCGACTGAAGCAGGAACTCCTAGTACGGGTAATGCTAAAAGTATTAACTGTGGGGCCCTGACTGTGTTGGGCTTACAAAGCGGTAAAGGTAAATGGGAGTGCAGTAAAATTTTGAATCCTACTCGCTGGTACGAAAAATATGTTGAAGCCAAGACGAATTAAAATGCTAGATCCACAGAAGTATCTTCTGGAATTTTGGAAGAAGCATTCAGGGTTTACTTTGATTGAAATGATGGTGGTGGTGGTGGTTTTAGCAATTATTGCTGCTATTGCCATGCCCGCTTACAGTGAATATATGCGCAAAGCATCAGCAGCTCAGGCTGAGCAAGAAATGCAGAAAATTGCGGGACATTTGGAACGTTATAAGTCTAAAAATTTTACATATAAATATTTTGATCCTAAAATTGTTTATAGTGATGATGCAAGTGCATCATCACTATCAATAATTAATGTTCCAGTCGGATCAACTGGAGATAAAATTAAATATAAAATAACACTTCGTGATTTAGATGATACTTCAAAAGAACTGTCAAATTCTGCAGTTCGAGGGAGTGGGTGGGCAATGCAGGCAGTGGTAGTAAATGATTCCAAAAATTATAATTTTTTAATGACTAGTAAAGGACTGCGCTGTAAAACGTTTGATTCGATAACCTATACGGCTTGTACAGGCAGTAAAGTTATCTCATGGTGAATTTATGAAATATAAAGGGTTTACTCTGGTAGAGCTATTGGTGATTGTCGCTATTATTGGGATTTTAGCAGCAATAGTTTATCCTTCATATACTGACCATCTTAAAAAAACTAGTCGTATAGATGCTCAGAGTGAAATGTTGACCATTTCAAAAAATTTAGCTAATTATAAAATGGCCAAAGGTAGTTATGAAGGTGCTTTGTTAAGCAACAGTACACTAAAAGAAAACTATCCTGCTTCAGGAACCGCCTTATACGAAATTAGTTTAGATATTACATCGGATAATTCATCATGGCTGCTAATTGCTACTCCTATTGCATTGAAACAGCAGGATGGAAATGGGTCTATTTGTTTAAATAGTCAGGGTTATAAATTTTGGAGCAAAGGGAGTAGCTGTTCGTCTTCTGATTTATCAGCGTCAAGTAATTGGGAATAACCTAAATTCAAAATTAAGGATAACCACTTTTTGATCTTTCATTCAGGGTAAACTTCGCGTAAAATGTTGCCCTCTATGAAAGGGGTTTGAAATGTATCGATGGTCGGTACAGGGATAATCCGTAAAAACTATAAGGTTCTATCATGGTTGTTATTCGTCTTGCACGCGGTGGTGCTAAAAAACGTCCGTTCTATCAAATCATTGTGACTGATAGCCGTAATGCACGTGACGGTCGTTTCATCGAACGTATCGGTTTCTTCAACCCGACAGCTCAAGGTAAAGCAGAAAAGCTTCGTTTAGATGCTGACCGTTTTGCTCACTGGGTTTCTCAAGGTGCTCAACCTTCTGATCGTGTTGCTTCTTTAGCTGCTCAAGCTAAAAAAGCTGCAGTTGCTGCATAATTTTTATATAAATTAGGTAGTAGCTTGCCCATGACACCAACACAGAATGTTCCCGAAGATCGTATTCAGATTGGACAGTTGCGTTCAGCATATGGATTAAATGGGTGGCTCTGGGTCTATTCCAATACAGAACCTATGAGCAACATATTTGACTATCTGCCTTGGTACATTGAGACCAAAGCAGGTTGGCAAATTGTCGATGTAAAACGTTGGAAACCACATGGTAAAGGCCTGGTTGTTTCGCTGAAAGGTGTGAGTGATCGCACTGGTGCAGACGAACTGGTTGGCTCCAATGTCTGGATCTCTAAATCGCAACTGCCTCAAGCAGGTGTAGATGAGTACTATTGGTCTGATTTAAAAGGTCTAACTGTGTTAGGTCTGGACGATCAGGAACAAGAAGTCAATCTCGGTCAAATTTTTGAGCTGTTTGAAACAGGTGCTAACGATGTGATGGTGGTTCGCGCAACTGCCGACAGCATTGATGGCGAAGAGCGAATGATCCCATGGCATAAAGATGTGGTGCAACGCGTTGATCTTGAAGCTGGTCGTATCTACGTCAATTGGGGCGTAGACTACTAAGAATTTTTCGGAAATACGGGAGTCTGCGATGTTTTTTGCAGTCATTACGCTTTTTCCTGAAATGTTTGAAGCGATTACAGCCTATGGTATTAGCGGGCGCGCAGCAAAACGTGAGTTGATGCAAATTCATTGTATCAATCCTCGCGATTATGCGACGGGCAACTATAAACGGGTGGATGAACGTCCATTCGGAGGTGGTCCGGGTATGGTGATGATGGCTGAGCCTCTGGCAAAAGCAATCCAGCATGCCAAAGAGCTTGCAACGCAAGCGGGTGCAGTTCAGGTTCCTGTGGTGTATATGTCACCGCAAGGAAAGACCTTAAGCGAAACTGCGGTACAGGATTTTGTCAAATATGATGGAATCATTGTACTGTGCGGACGTTATGAAGGCGTCGATGAACGTTTGATCCAGCAATATGTTGATCAGGAATGGTCAATTGGAGATTACGTCTTGTCGGGTGGTGAACTGCCTGCGATGGTTTTATTGGACAGTATTATCCGGAGACTTCCGGGTGCCATGTCTGATGAACAGTCACACGTGCAAGACTCATTTGTGGATGGTCTTCTAGATTGCCCACAATATACCAAGCCAGATCATTTTGAAGGTTTGGATGTGCCTGAGGTGTTAAAGTCCGGGCATCATGCCAATATTGAAAAATGGCGGTTTTTGCAGCGATATCAGCGTACACTTGAACGCCGCCCAGAGTTGGTGGAAAAAGTCGAACTGACCAAGCAGCAGAAAAAATGGCTAAAAGATTTGTAAGATATTAATGAGTGATCATTTCTATCTTCAAGCAAGTACTTAAAATGATTTAAGTATTCTTTAATAGGCTCTTTATGGTTGAGATGGTCAACCATAAAGGGAAAGATAATCGGGTGTATGCGCTTTAGCCTCTATACCCAGCGATGATCAGACCTCTTCTGACTCGCACATATTGGAGATACCCCATGAGCGGTAAGCATCCTTTAGTTCAAGTAATTGAAAACGCACAATTGAAACAAGACATCCCTGCTTTTGCGCCAGGTGATACAGTTATTGTTCAAGTTAAAGTAAAAGAAGGCGACCGTGAGCGTTTACAGGCGTTCGAAGGCGTTGTAATTGCTAAGAAAAACCGTGGTCTGAACTCTGCGTTCACAGTACGTAAAATTTCTAGCGGTGTTGGCGTTGAGCGTGTATTCCAAACTCACTCTCCAATCGTTGCTGGTATCGAAGTGAAACGTCGTGGTGACGTTCGTCGTGCTAAACTTTACTACCTACGTGAATTGTCTGGTAAAGCTGCACGTATTCGTGAAAAATTACCAGCTCGTAAAACTAAAGCTTAATTTTAAGCTTTATACGAGTGAAAAAATGCGCCTTTGGGCGCATTTTTTATGCCTAATTTTTATGTAGATTTATTCGAAATGTTCCTGCAAAGGCAAGATCATAGCATCCAAAATATCCAAGAAAATTTTATGAATAAACATCAGGAATAATACAAAATATCCCCAAGACTGGAATCCTGCATTAAAAAGTTGAATGCAAATAAAACATTGTGTGATAACCAGTAAAATACTGATCCATACATTTGCGATAATATGTCGATGACAAGAGGGGCAATAATAAGGCTCATATTTTTTAAATTGAAAAGGATTAATGACTTTTCGTTTGCAACAGGGACAGGTTCTTTTAAATTTGTTTTTGATTTCTATAGAACGTATCTGCATTTATTTTATTTCACAGTTCTTTTTATATTTGATGAATATTTTATATGCAGTTTGATCATGATTAACAAGTAAATTTCAAGAAAAAATTTAGAGAAAAATAAGATAGAAAAAGCCTCTGGAGGAATAGAGGCTTGTGTAACTCTATAAACCTTGCAGTTTTAAGCGGTTGGCATGTTGACGATAGGCAGCAACTGGATCAGGTGCCAAGGTACCTTTAATGCCAAATAGCAAGTTGATTTCATCCAGATGATTCCATGGATAATCATCACGAATCGTTTTACCAAATTTGGCACTACATACCGAGACGATTCCATCATTCGCGCCAGCCTTACTCGCAGAAAGTAGATCCAAGGCTTTCATGGCGGCATCACTGACATCTAGGAGATTAGTCACGGGTTGATTGCCGGTCATTGAATACAGTGCAATGCCTTGGTCTGTATATTTGCCTTCACCACATGGGCTCAGCGAAAGCCCGAGTTTAAAGCGCTGGTTAAATTCGACTGTCCCTTCAATCGACGTGCTGTGTCCTGCTGCCAGAGCATTATGTGGGAAAGCTTGACCATCTAAGCCTTGTGCCCACATGATGACGTTACCAAAACTGCTGATCAGGGTATTGAGCAGTTCAGATGTTCTGGTCTGATTGGCAAGTCGCATAACATCAGAAGCGACAATCGTCCCTTGGTTGGCGCCGCCCACAGTCATCACTGAGGCTACATGTTGCGGCATCACCCCGGCTGCATAACGCACGCTATGTGCACCATGACTATGACCAATTAAATTCAGTTTTTTGGCGCCCGTGATTGCCATGACTTCTTTGAGTTGCTCTACATATTGTTCACCTCTGATTTCGCTGGAATTGAAAGGTGAGATGCGGGTGGCAAACGCAGTTGAACCATTACGGGCTAAATCTGGCAAAATTTGATACCAATAATCCATGCCCAAGGCATCGAAACCAATGCGATTAAAGCCGACCATGCCATGTGCAAATACAATCGGGTATTGTGTTTTTGCATAATTGGACACGACAAATCTGGTTTCTGCTTGCTGCACATTGGAAGCCTGCACATATTGGCCCGCAAATAACACGCAGCATAAGGTTATAAAATGCGTTCTAATTTTCATAAAGTTCCATTTTGGCGGTTTAAAAATTAGAAAATCCCTGTGCATTGGGATGACAGGGATGAGATTGAATTACAGGCCTTGCAATTTGAGCCGGTTGGCATGCTGGCGATAAACATCGACTGGGTCTGGAGCAAAGATATTTTTTAATCCGAGGAACTGGTTCACTTCATCCAGATGGTTCCAGTTGTAGTTATCCCGAATGGTTTTACCGAATTTGGCACTACAGCGGGAGACCAGACCATCATTTTCCTTGCCGCCATCTATGAGTAGAGCTGTAACTTTGAGTGCTGAATCAGGATCGAGCGGGTTGGTGACTTGACCTATACCTGTGAATGAATAATGACGAATATCACCGTCTTTTTCCTTACCTTCACCGCAGGCAGTGGTTGGCATACCGAGCGGATATTTCTGGTTGAATTGAGCAGATCCTGCCAGGGTCAGGCTGCGACCACCAGCCAGAGAATCATGCGGGAAACTGCTCGGATCCAGACTTTGTGCCCAGGTGATGGCCTTAGACACCAGGTTGATACCACCGACTAAAGGCCCTTGTATCGGTGTACCTTCTGCTTGCAGGATCAGGTCTCCAACCGGGGAGCCCTTATGCGGAGCACCGACAGAAGTCAGGGAAGCGACTATTCCATTCCCTGCACCTGCGACATAACGAATGGTCGGGCCGCCATGGGAATGACCGATCAGATTGACTTTCTTTGCACCGGTAATGGCCAGAATTTCATTTACCTGCTCTAAAAGTTGCTCACCCCGAATTTCCGATGAGTTAAAAGGCGAGACACGTGTTGCCCAGACATTACCGCCATTACGCGCCAGATCCGGTAAAATCTGATACCAGTAATCCAGTCCAAACTGGTCAGTACCGATCCGGATGAAACCCGCCATACCATGTGCAAAGACAATCGGATATTGGGTCTTGGCATATTGTGAACTGGCTTTTGCTGTGACCTGACTGGCCTGGGTGGATGCCTGGGTGCTGAGACATGTACCCGCCAGCAGCAGGCCGGTGATTAATATTCCGAATTTCATTATATTTTCCTCACTTTTGTTGTTTTAACGGGATGATCCTCATCCAGTTGCCTAAAGTTCCCCTATGTAGCAGGGACTCAGTTTCCTAAGTTTTTTTAATTAATAAAGATGATCTATTCATAAAATAAGTGATTTATAAGCCTTGCAGCTTGAGCCGGTTGGCATGTTGGCGATACAGTGCGACCGGATCCTGCGCGAAAGGACCCAAAATGCCAAAAAACTGGTTTACTTCATCAAAGTGGTTATGGGCATAGTCCTGACGGATGATTTGGCCATAACGTCCGCTACACAGCGGCAGAGCACCATCATTGGCTTCTCCTTTCAGGAAACTGCTACCTAAAGTCACGACTGTAGACTCAATCACATCCAAGGAATTGGTTGCCTGCCGGTTGCCCATCCAGGAATAGTGGTAAATTCCATTTGGCGTGAGTTTGCTGCCCTGAGACTGACAGTCTTTGGGAATGGCAGAGGAGCCATATTTCATATTGAAAGCCTGAATCGCCTCTGGGTTCATAGCTTCCAGTGCCTCGATCATACTGACCGGATACTGGTTACCCGTGACCAGATTCATGCTGTGGCCCAGAATCGTACCGATGGCCTGAATAAAGGGCTCAAGGAGGGGTGTCTGGCCGGCATTGACAAAAACCGGTGTGCCTTGCATAGCGCCTGCAATGGCGGTTAAAGAGGCAGCTTTATGCGGCGTAATGCCCTCAATATATTGAATCGTTGGGCCACCTTGGCTATGCCCAATCAGATTGACTTTCTTATGACCTGTCAGTGCCAGTACTTCATCAATTTGCATCAAGAGCTGTTCGCCACGCAGTTCATTGGATGCGACAGCAGACAATTCGGCAGAAAATACCCATGCACCATGCCGGCTCAGGTCTTGGGGAATCTGATACCAGTAATCCAGACCGATGCTCTCCGTTCCAATCCGGTTAAAACCCAGACCAAAACCATGCACAAAGACCATCGGGTATTTTGTCCTGGCATAACTCGAGAGGACAAAATTGCTTTTGTATTGCTGTAATGCCGCGGCTTGCACAGGGCCAGTCCATATGGAAACTAACAGTAAAAGGTTCAAGTGATAGATTATTTTTTTCATTGCAGCTTCCAGAACAATGATAGGTTAAATAAAAAGAACCAGAAAAAAAGCCTATATCTCAACTGAAATATAGGCACTCTGGGTTATAAACCTCCTAATTTGAGCCGGTTGGCATGTTGGCGATAGAGGGCGACCGGATCGGGTGCAAACATACCCTTCAGACCAAACATCATGTTGGCCAGGTCAGTATGATTGAGTTTGTACTGGTCATGAATGACCTTGCCCATGAAAGCGCTACAACGTGACACCATGCCGTCATTGTCTTTACTGCCATAAGATAAAGGGCCGAGCTGCATCAGGATCGTGTCAATATCCAGTGCATTGGTGGCTTGGGCCACACCCGTCCATGAATAATAATGAATGCCTTTACTGTCTTTCTGTTTTAAATTTTTATTGCAGTTTTCTGTGGACGCCAATACACCATCTTTGACCACCTGCTGCGCCACTGTGGCATTAAAAGTATTTGAACCGGTCTGGGTCAGGGATTTCATGGAAGCATCAAAATCAATTTCCAGTTCAGGCTTAAACTGACCCAGTGCAATCAATGGTCCAATAATATAATCCCCTAAAATGTTAAAGGCGGTACGCGTCAGGCTATTGTTCTGAATATCATCTGCGACTTTGGAGCCATGGTAGGTTCCTGCAACGCCAGTGATAGACGCAATATACTGCGGTTGGGTCGCTGCGACATAGAGTACTGTTGGTCCGCCATGAGAGTGACCAATCAAATTCAGTTTTTTCTTGCCGGTAATTGCCAGAACATCTTCAACCTGCTGAACCAGTTGTTCACCGCGATGCGCCGTTGTATTTGCTGGAGACAATTGTGCCGCAAAGACGGTAGAGCCATTACGTGCCATATCGGGCAGAATCTGATACCAGTAATCCAGCCCGATACTATCGGTGCCAATACGTGACCAGCCTAACCAGCCATGCACCATCAGGATCGGATATTTGGTCTTGGCATAGTCAGACCGGCTCTTTTCGATGACTTGTGTTGCACTCGCTGCAGCCTGAGTCTGTGCAGAAAAACTGAATCCCAGAGTAGTCGCTAAAGCCACAGTCAGTAACTGGGCTGTCTTGCTGAAAGTATGCATAGCTGTCCCTTTTTTAATTCTATCTTTATTCAAGCAATCATTGCTTTTTGTAGAGTGTCGCAAGCCACAAATCAGACGATGAAAATACAGTTTCGGCCTTCAGTGGCTAAGCAAATTTTCTTTTAATGAAGCGGTATTTTTTCACTTCAGAGGTCTAAAACCATGTCATTTGGGGACATGCAGGACAGGAGGAATTTACATTGTAAGTATGTGTTTTATTTGCAGATGTATTTAAATAAAAAGTCTTTGAAATAATTGAAATTTGTCTAAGTTATTTTGTGTAAATTCGAAATATTTAGAAACAACTATAAAAGATCATTTTGAGAAAAAATATAAAGTTATCAAAAGGGCATTTATAAAAAAGCCATCAACAGGTGATGGCTTTTAGGCTTAGTCAGCAAAGGGCAGCTTGGCTCCCTGATCATGAACCTGTTCAAAGGTTTCTACCCGCAGCTGTTCTTGCGGTGTATTAAAATGTTTGCTGCGAAGCTGGGCAATCGCTTGCTGCTTTGCAGTATCGGACATGCCGGACTGGGTAATCTGATCCCGTTCATCTAAATAGCCAGTCACCCGGTTTTTCCAGTCGCTGCGTTGCACATCCAGTTGTTCCAGACGCTGTGTCGCTTCAGCACCGACCAGATTAATCCGCATTTGCCGGATTTCATCGCTGGAACCGCCACGGGCTTTAATATCAGCGGTGAGTTTGCGCAGGTCTTCCAGTTTATTCAGTTGTTCCAGATTTTCCTGCCAGTCCTGCGGGAGTTGCTGAAACAGTGCTTTGAGCTTTTGGGCTTTTTCAGTTTCCGTTAAGCTTTTGTCTGCCAGTATGCTCATCCGGTCCAGGGTATATTCATGATAGGCATCTTCTGTGCCGAACAAGCCTTCAATCTCATACTTGGAAAAGTACTGCTGGCGCAAATTCTGGGTACTGTTATAGATACTGCGATAATAGGCAGGATCTTCCTGATTCAGCCCTGCCGGTACAGTGAGCTGGCCCAAACCCTGACGGTACTGGATATAACGATCCCATAAATCCAGAATTTGCGAAAGTGCAGGCTCTTTATGATTCTGGCGAATATAGGCTTTAAAATCCTGTTGGATCTGCTGCAGATTTTTTTCACCGAACTGGGTAATAAAATATTCAAAACAGTTGCGGGTCTGTTCATTCACAATCAGACGGTTGCTGGCGTCTAGCTGCATCTGACAATTAATTTCGGTATCTTGCTGGCTGGCACTGGGGAAAGCTGCATTGGCAGGGCCATTGACCAAGAGTGCGGTTTGTTCTGCCTGAGTTTCAGTTATAGGCATTTTTGTCCCGGTATCCGCCTGGGTATTTTCTTTTGGGGACAGCCATAAGATCAGTGTGAGGATGCATAGCACCAGCAACGCCAGAATGATCCATATTTTATATTTCTGCATATCCTATGCACCTATTTTCTCGTTATTTCATTATTTTTAGATATTCAAGCTTTTAGATATTAAAGCTTTTAGATGTTCAAGCCGGCTCAATATGCCATAAAAATCATTAGAGACTATAGAAAAGTTGTAAATCCTCTCGCAGGGTTTTACCATGGCGCCAATTTATAAAATGTCTGATTTTTTGCCATGAAAGCATCATCTCCTAAAATTCAGCGTCGTCATCTCAGTGGTGTCTTCCTGCTCAATAAGCCTTTGGGTATCAGTTCCAATGCTGCATTGCAAAGAGTCCGCTGGTTGTACCGTGCACAAAAAGCCGGACATACCGGTGCGCTGGATCCGTTGGCATCCGGTTTATTGCCTGTATGCTTGGGAGAGGCGACCAAGTTTTCGCATTATTTATTAGATTCGGTCAAGCGTTATCAGACGACCGTATTTTTGGGACATAGCACCACCACGGGGGATGTGGAAGGCGAGGTGCTTCTGGAAAAAGCAGTTCCTGAACTCTCGGAAGCCTTGATTCAGGACACATTGGCACAGTTTGTCGGTGATATCCAGCAAGTACCGCCGATGTATTCTGCCTTGAAAAAAGAAGGCCGTCCTTTATACGAACTGGCGCGCAAAGGTATCGAGATTGAGCGTGAAGCACGTCCGATTACCATTTTGGCAATTGAGCTGTTGTCCTTTACGGAGAACAGTATCACGCTGGATATTACCTGTTCTAAAGGCACTTATATCCGGGTTTTGGGGGAAGATATTGCCAAAGCCCTGGGAACTTATGGCCATCTGACTTATCTGCACCGCATCAAAACCGGCCATTTTGATTTGATTCCAAGTTATACCATTGAATATCTGGAGAGCCTGAGCGAAGCAGAGCGTGATGCACTGTTGTTGCCGGTCTATGCACCGGTTGATCATTTTCCAAAAGTGCAGGTACCCGAAGGTCGCGCAGAATATTTTAGCCGCGGCATGGAAAGCAATATCGAACATGAAGCAGCTGAACAGGTGCTGGTTTTTGATGGTGAAAAATGTCTGGGTCTGGCTGAAATTACTGACAAAAAACGTCTGGTACCCAAACGCGTTCTGAACCTCTAATCGAGTCAATATATGGAAATTGAGATCATCATCAGTCTGGTTGTCTTTGCATTTTTTGCAGGGGCGATTGATGCTGCCGTAGGCGGTGGTGGTCTGATCCAGATCCCGGCAATTATGGGGAGTTTACCGCATTTACAGCCTGCTACGGTCTTTGGCACCAATAAACTCGCGTCCATTTGTGGCACCGCTTCTGCGGCATTTTCCTACCTGCGTCAGGTAAAACTGCCTTGGTTGCTCTTGGGCGTGATTGCACTGTGCAGTTTTGTCAGTTCTTTTATTGGTGCAGCCAGCGTTACGCTAATTCCAGTCGAGATCCTTAAGCCTTTTGTGCTGGTCATGTTAATCGTGATCGCAATCTATACCTTAATGAAAAAACAGTTTGGTCAAGTGCATACTGAACAAAAACTGAATCGGAAAATGCTGATTCTGGCCGCTTTGGGCAGTCTGGCGATAGGCTTTTATGATGGTATCTTTGGTCCGGGCACCGGTAGTTTCTTTATTTTCTTTTTTATTCGCTATTTAAGCGTTGACTTCCTGCATGCATCAGCCTTATCGAAAATTGCCAATTTCACCACCAACTTGGCCGCCTTAAGCTTTTTTATTCCCAGTGGCAATGTGCTGTTTATGGTCGGGACAATGATGGCGGTGGCCAATATTTGTGGTTCCTTGGTCGGGGTACGTTTGGCATTTAAATATGGCAGTGGTTTTATCCGGATTTTATTCCTGATTCTGGTCAGTCTGCTGATTTGCCGGATGGCATACCAGATGTTTATATTGGTCTAGACCCGATGTAAATCATTCTCGATATTAAAATTTCTTAACAAATCACTGTATAAACTGTGTCTGAACCTGTTCTGAAAATCTTCTAGAATCAATGATATGAAAAATAAAACAATTGGAGAAATATCGGAATGACGACTATTTTTGAAGCATTAAGAGAGAGTCATGAGATTCAGCGTAATCTTGCAGAAAAACTATTACAGACTTCCGGGGATACACCAGAACGCCGCGAGCTGTTCAAGCAACTGAAAAATGAATTGTTTGCCCATGAAGCTGCGGAAGACCGTTATTTTTATATTCCCTTGATGATGACCGATTCGGGCCTGAATATTACCCGCCATGCCTTGGCCGAACATCATGAAATGGATGAAATGATCGAGGAATTAACTGCAACTGAATTGAGTAATCCAGGCTGGATTGCCATGGCCAAAAAACTTTCCGAAAAGGTGCATCATCACTTAAAAGAAGAGGAACATGGTTTCTTCCAGCAGGCCGGTAAAATTCTGGATGAAAAGCAGAAGACCGCTTTAGCAGTACAGTACCAGAATGAATACCAGCGTTATAAATATATGAAAAAAGATATGCTGGTACAAAACTAAACATCGAAAAGATGACATTTGATTAGCTACTTTTCCATAACTTATAACTCAAATTAGATGTTTGAGTTAATCGTTATGCATGTTTAGCTTAAGAAGATGATTGTACAGCCTTATTTCTTAAAAATTTAAATGCTTTTGTGTAGGCAATCTCCCTACTTTGGAAAGACCCAAAGTAGGCAAAAGTCTTTTGTTACCCATACACGACGTCCTGTCGTGATGGGTAACATGTGGCATCCTTGCCACACGCGCGTATCAAAAATCTCTTTATTGCAACTAGGGCATCTGATCATCTTTTTATCTGGAGATATGAGATTTTTATCCATTCATCTATTTTTTTAGTTATATCAAAGGTATAAAGTGAAGAGATTAATGATGAGATATATTTAGTTGTTCAAATTCCAATAAGCCTTTTAGGTATTCTTTTCTCCCGATCCTTGACGGGCGGCACGTACAGTCACGCCGACTGATGCCAGCATGATACAGATCAGTGCCACGGTCTGAAGAAGCGTAATTTTTTCGCCTAATAGTACAAAACCGGCCAGTGCAGCCAAAGCCGGAGACAGGCTGGACAGGGTACCATAGCTGGTTTTATTCAAATGCTGAAGTGCCTTTAAATCCAGAGCATAAGGAATGGCTGTTGCCAGTACAGCAATGCTAATTGCCTTGCCCCAATGTTGCGTATCAATCAATGCGGGCGTGTTGTTGTAGAGACCGATAGGTAGCAGACACAAAGCCGAGATACTGATGGCAATGGTCAGCGCATGCATGCCGATATTCTGCTGAATTACGCGTTGCCCGAAGAAAATATACAGTGCCCAACATAAACCAGCACCTAAAGCACAGGCGGCGCCCAGAAGGTCGAAATTACTACTATTGGCCTGTCCCCATGGCACCATTAACGCAATGCCTAAAATGGCCATCAATACCCAAATATAATCACTACGATGTTTGATTGAGAGCAGGGCCAGACCTAAAGGACCAATAAACTCCAGACCGACTGCAATTCCCTGCGGTAATCTTCCTAGAGACAAATAGAATAAAATATTCATGACCCCTAAAGCGGCGCTATAGCAGAGTAAATCCCGCCATTTCAAAAAAGGCAAACGCTGAATGATTTTCCAGGAACGAAACATCACGCTGACAATGATCGCTGCAAAACAGAGTCTTAAAATGGTCACTGTGATAGGGTCAAGGACCAGAAAAAGTTGCTTGGCGAAGGATGCACTGATCTGGTACGACATCATGGATAAAACCATGTACAACACAGCAAGGAGTTGGGCGTTTGGCATGGGAGTTACTTACACCAGAAAGGTGTAATCAGGACATGGAAGAAAGCGGGATTATAGCAAAACGGTTAATTTTTAATGAGTAGGGGGTGGAAATAATTTTAAATTTAAAGTTACTTTTAAAAAGAGAAAATTTTGATCTTAGAAGAGTATTAGACTGAATTTATCGACTTTGAGTAGGCTTTTCCAGCTAATATTTTTTTAAATTCAAAGTGAGTAGTATTTCTTATAACGAATTTTAAATTTAAAAGTGCTCAACTGTATTTTTTCTTCTTTGACTGGTCACCGTACAACCCACTGAAGCACTGATAATCGTGGCCAATGCCAGCCATTGTGTCCACAACAAGGTTTCACCTAGAAAGACCAGCCCCGAGAGTGCGGCAATAGCGGGTTCCAGACTCATCAAGGTGCCGAAACTGAGTGCGCTTAAATTACGCAGTGCGATCATTTCCAGAGTGAAAGGCAGGGCACTGGCCAGTACTGCCAAAGCCACAAAATACAGCAAACTCATCGGTTCAAAAGTATGTGCCGGCATGCCTGCAAAGAGCGCAATCGGCATCAAAACCAGCATACCGACAAACATGCCCAAGCATACAGTATGATTGCCAGAAACGCCTGAAGGTCTTTGGCCGGCAACGATATATAAGGCCCAGCAAGCACCGGCACCTAGGGCAAATGCAATCCCGATCGGGTCAAGCGGCTGGGCAGCCTGATCAAAAGGGAATAGCAGAACCAGGCCCAGAATCGCCAGACCGACCCAGACAAAGTCGAATTTTTGCCGCGCATAAAACAGGGCAACACTTAAGGGGCCAATAAATTCAAAAGAGACAGCAATTCCCAGCGGCAGGCGATCAATCGACAGGTAAAACAAGAGGTTCATGCCGGCCAGAGCAATGCCATAACTGATAATGGCTGGCCACTTGATCTGTCTGAAATGGATTCGCCAAATTTTAAAAATCAGTGCCAAAATCATAGCGCCTAACAGCAGACGCATGGCTGAAACGGTCAGGATGGGAAACTGACCGAACAGATATTTGGCAAAGGAGCCACTGCTTTGCATACTGATCATGGCGATCAACAGAATCAGCAGCGCTTGCACCATTGGTGCAATTTTAAAATTCAGCATGACTAAATAGGTTTCGATTTCTCGAATAGCGGAAGAGCAGCATAAGCTGAAAAAGGTATTAAAAATACAAACCTTAAAAACAAAAAACCACAGCCCGAGAGCTGTGGTTTCTTTGAAATCTTGAATTAGAACAATACGCGTGCGCGGATTGTACCTTCAACATTAGAAAGCATATCAAGTGCTTCATGAGATGCAGCAGCATCTACATCCATCACTAGGTAACCGACATCACCTTTAGTCATCAGTGACTGACCAGAGATGTTGATGCCTTGTTCAGCAAACAGGTTGTTGATTTTAGACAACACGCCCGGAATATTTTGATGGATGTGCAGTAAACGGTGTTTGCCTTCAGTCAATGGCAATGCAATTTCTGGGAAGTTCACCGCAGAAAGCGTCATACCCTTGTCAGAGTAAGCTACAAATTTCTCAGCGACTTCCAGACCGATGTTCGCTTGCGCTTCCATGGTCGAACCACCCACGTGCGGAGTCAGGATCACGTTTGGCAGGTTACGCAGTGGAGAAACAAATTCTTCACCGTTTGCTTTAGGCTCTTTCGGGAATACATCTACCGCAGCACCAGCAATGTGACCAGATTTGATCGCATCTGCCAGGTCTTCGATCACGACACAGGTACCACGTGCCGCGTTGATGAAGATTGAACCTTCTTTCATTTGCGCGAACTGATCTTTGGTCATGAAGTTACGTGTAGACGGAACATCAGGAACGTGTAGAGAAACCACATCGGCATTTGCCAAAAGTTCGCCCAAGCTACCGACTTGACGTGCATTACCTAAAGGCAATTTAGTCACTGTATCGAAATAGATCACTTTCATACCCATGCTTTCAGCAAGTACAGAAAGTTGTGAACCAATTGAACCGTAACCTACGATACCTAAAGTTTTACCACGTGTTTCGAACGAACCAACTGCAGATTTGTTCCAGCCGCCTGTGTGTGTATCTGCTGATTTTTCAGGTACACGGCGAAGGAGAAGAATTGCTTCAGCAAGTACAAGTTCAGCGACTGAACGCGTATTTGAGTAAGGTGCGTTAAAGACTGGAATACCGCGACGCATTGCAGCGTCCAGGTTCACCTGGTTGGTACCAATACAGAAACAACCGACAGCAATCAGTTTGTTCGCAGCTTCAAAGACTTCTTCAGTCAATTGAGTACGGGAACGAATACCGATGAAGTGAGCATCTTTAATCGCTTCTTTCAACGCTTCACCCTCAAGCGCAGTCTTACGATAATCGATGTTGGTATATCCAGCAGCATTTAGAGTGTCGATTGCATTCTGGTGAACGCCTTCTAACAACAAGAAACGGATTTTATCTTTAGGTAGAGATAGATGTTGGCTCATTACGGCTCCGCTACAAAGGCCAAATTTAGTCGCGGTATAATAGCACAGGAAAAGCGCACTTATACATTTCCTTAATGACGCTCACATCAGCTATTCTGGCAAGATATATTGATAATAATGATCATGGTGTTTGATTTAAATCTGCATTTTCAAAGGTATATTATCAAAATTGTCATTTTTCGCCGGAAACACCAAAAAATAGCTTATAATATTGCGCCATGCTTTTAAAGCAGCGTGATCCGGTGCTTTAATAACCATGTTTCGCCTGATTTGTATCCATGTTTTTATGCATAAAAAATGTGCAAATGAACCAGCGAAGTCTCTCTTGTTTAAATCATGCTAGGTCTGCAAACGATGAATGCTCCAGTCGCTTTAACCCCTGAGTTATTGACCCAATTGACTGCAATTGTGGGTGAAAACCGTATTAAAACCGATACGGACAGCCTCCAGAATTGGGGTCGCGATCATACGAAGCACTTTGATCCAAACCCGTCAGTCGTCGTTTTTCCATCGTCCACTGAGCAAGTTCAAGACATCGTTAAATTGGCGAACCAATTTAACGTTGCAGTGACTCCATCGGGTGGTCGTACCGGTCTTTCTGCAGGTGCAGTCGCAGCCAATGGTGAGATCGTGGTCAGCATGGATAAGATGAACCAGATTCTGGAATTCTTCCCGGCAGATCGCATGGTGCGTGTACAGGCAGGTGTGGTGACTGAACAGTTACAAAACTATGCTGAAGAGCAGGGCATGTATTACCCAGTTGACTTTGCTTCGGCAGGTTCATCGCAAATTGGCGGTAACATCGGCACCAATGCTGGCGGCATCAAAGTGATTAAATACGGCATGACCCGTAACTGGGTACTTGGCCTGACCGTTGTGACGGGTAAGGGCGATGTATTGCGTCTGAACAAAGGTATGATCAAGAATGCAACCGGTTATGCGCTACAACATTTATTTATTGGTGGTGAAGGCACGCTGGGTCTGGTGACGGAAGCAGAAATCAAGCTTGAACGTCAACCGCAAGACCTGCAAGTGATGGTACTGGGTGTACCTGACTTTGATGCGATCATGCCGTTATTGCATGCCTTCCAGGCGAAAATTGATTTAACCGCGTTCGAGTTCTTTGGTGAACTGGCGATGCAAAAAGTCTTGGCCAATGGTCATGTACAGCGTCCATTTGAAACTGAATGTCCCTTCTATGTGTTGCTTGAGTTTGAAGCGCCGTTTGAAACGATTATGGACAAGGCGATGGAAATCTTCGAGCATTGCATGGAACAAGGTTGGGTGCTGGACGGCGTAATGAGCCAAAGCCTTGATCAAGTAGAAAGTTTATGGCGTTTACGTGAAGATATTTCTGAATCTATCGCGCCGTTTATTCCATATAAAAATGATATCTCAGTTCTGATCACGCACGTTCCTGCATTCATTAAAGAAATTGATGCGATTGTTTCAACGAATTACCCAGACTTTGAAATCTGCTGGTTCGGTCATATCGGTGACGGTAACCTGCATTTGAATATCCTGAAACCTGAAAACTTAAGCAAAGACGAATTCTTTGCCAAATGTCAGGTAGTGAATAAGTATGTCTTTGATACCGTGAAAAAATATGACGGTTCAATTTCTGCGGAACATGGTGTGGGCATGACCAAGAAGCCATATCTCGAATATTCGCGTTCTGCGGAAGAAATCGAATATATGAAAGCGCTGAAAAAAGTGTTTGATCCAAATGGCATCATGAATCCGGGTAAACTTTTCGATCTTTAATCGGTCGGAATTGAAAAAAGCGCATCGAAAGGTGCGCTTTTTTATTGCTGTGTAAAGACAGTTACAGAGTCTAAATGGTTTTGTACTAAGAAGCTCGGCATGATAGGTTGGAATAAGAATGACGATAAAGGGTTAAATAATATGTTCCGGATATTGGCAGTCGCAACTCTCGCTTTTGGTATACTGGGTTCAGGCTGTGCAACTGCTCAACAGGTCATTGCAAAGGTACAGTCATCTTCGGATACGCCTTTGGAACAGGTTTTACAATTAAGACCGGACTTGCGTAAGGAACTGGCAACAGTTGAGTTGCGCCAGTTCTTTGACAAGGTAGAGTCGCCCACGATTGGACAGGTCAAAGTCACTGAAACTGGGTTAATGGATGATTCGGTACGTTCAGTACAGACCATTTATTATTTTAAACGGGAAGATAACAGCTGGATGCTGGAAAATACCGAGAAGTTGTATCGTTGTGCACGAGGTTCAAATACCAAGACTTTCCAGAAAGCAGTCTGTCCATAATAGTGTTTGATCTTTAGACAGATTTTGGTTAAAAGCGTATCTAGAGGATGCGCTTTTTTATTTGGAAGATTATCTCTACGATCAGTTATATTTATTCAGAGCGTTTGAATATCTCATCTGCTAAAATTATTTCTTTCTATTTTAGACAAAGTTCAGTCTGTTAAAACGGGCAGACTGACAATAAAAACTCCCATGCAAAAAATCCAAACCCAAAAACTGACCCGTGCCACACTCATGTTCCCGCTGGCACTGGTCCTATTTGAATTCTCAGTCTATATCTGTAATGACCTGATTCAACCGGCCATGCTGGCGATTACCCGTGATTTTGGCGTGAGTAGTTCATGGGCACCATCCTCCATGTCCTTTTTCCTGTTGGGCGGGGCATTTGTCGCAGCGATCTTGGGGCCATTGTCCGATCGTCTCGGACGTAAAATGGTACTGCTCGGCGGTGTGGCATTTTTTACCCTCAGTTGTCTGGCTATTTTATTAACACCCAATATCGAAAGTTTCTTATTCCTGCGCTTTTTACAGGGCTTTGGCCTGTCCTTTATTACTGCTGTAGGTTATGCCGCCATTCAGGAAAGCTTTGAAGAACGTGATGCCATCAAAGTCATGGCACTGATGGCCAATGTGTCTTTGCTGGCACCCTTGCTAGGACCAGTGCTGGGTGCCTTTATGATTGATCATATCTCCTGGCATTGGGGTTTTATCGGCATTGCATTTCTGTCATTTCTGAGCTGGTTCGGCCTAAAAGCCAAAATGCCAAATCTGAAAGTCAGTATTCCCAGACAGCCGGTCAGCTATATTCTGGATGACTTTAAACAGGTTGTAAAAAATAAGCGCTTTGTGATTATGACTGTAGCCTTGCCTTTGGTGAGTCTGCCTTTGATGTTATGGATTGCATTGTCACCAGTGATTCTGGTCGAGCAATTTGGATTCAGTAGTGTGCAATATGGTCTGGCGCAGTTTCCGGTCTTGGGCGGTCTGATTGCAGGTAATCTGATTCTGCTGAAAATTATCGATAAAATACCGCTGGGCAAAACCGTATTATTGGGTCTGCCATTGATGCTGTTAGGTGCAGGTTTATTGATGTTGGGCTTATTGATTCCAGAGTATTTTGTCCATTGCCTGATTATCGGTACCACCTGTATCAGTCTCGGTGAGGGTGTAAGTTTTTCGGTACTGTACCGTTTTGCACTGATGTCTTCTGAAGTGTCCAAAGGCACGGTGGCCGCGACGGTTTCTATTATCCTGATGCTCAGCTTTTTTGTAGTGATTGAAGCAGTAAGAATGGCGTATGAAACCTACGATATCTGGGCCTATTGTGTTGCCTCTTTGATTCTGATTGCACTGTGGTTTACTTTGCCACGCATGCAACTCAAACAGTTAATGCTGGAAAGACAGGAGCGTGGGGAGTTTTGATTCCTTATTAAGGGAAATTATAAATTATTGAAATCATATGTTCAGTATTGAATTTCCCTCTCCTTTTAGGAGAGGGCTAGGGTGAGGTTAAGTATTTAATAAGTTCCCTCTCTCTAACTCTCTCCCAAAGGGAGAGAGAATTTTCTTTTGACTGATCTAATTATATTAGGATTCTACAATTAAGCTTCAGCGGGCTGTTCCAGCTTCTTCAGTTTCATATCAAACAGGAATGGACCGAAAGGTAGAATCGAAGCGATTAAACCCATCACAAACATGCTGAGAGACCATTTCTGTTTTTCACATACCGCAAATAACACCACCAGAAATAGCACAAACAGTACGCCATGACCCATGCCGACATATTTCACCAGAATCGGATTATCCATCATATATTTCACTGGCATCGCGATAAATAACAGCAGCAGGAATGAAATCCCTTCAAGCAAACCGACCAGACGCAAAGTTTTGATGTTCATAATACATATTGATTTAACCGAATTAGTTCTGAGTGTACCGAATATCACCTGAATATTGAATCTTAATAATAAAGATATATTCAATATTTTTAATAAGTTATAACCAAGTAAGGCAGTTGGTTATTTAATCTCGGCACCTAATAATTCATGACGTAATTTTAGTAATTCCGGTAAGGTTTCTAGCAATAAACTGATCTGTTTCAACACCAAAAGCAGATGTGCTGACTGGTTTTCCTGGGTACTTAAGCGTTGAATTTCTGCCAGTTTATGATCGATGTCGTAGGTATCTAAAGGCTGTTGTTGCAGCAATACCCCAGTTAAGGTTTGCTGGCACCAGTGCATTAAATCCAGAATTTGTGTATCAGTAACCTGCTCACGGTGACTCCCCAATGCTGCAATATAACTGAGTTGGCTATGACTATAGACCAGATAGCGAAAGGCACTTTTGACCAGTTGCGGATCTGGATTCGGTTCGGTACTCAGACTTGAAATCATGCTGGATAAATCAATCTGTGCATTGTGGGCCAGACGCCGTGCAGTCCGGTAAGCAATACTGTTATCTTTACCGTTTCGATATTGCTCGACCACTGCAGCAAAATAGTTCAGTGTAGCAAGCGATGATTTTTTAATATTGCTGGAAATATTACGGAAATTCCAGTCAGGCCAGATCCAGCTTACTGCCATCCAGGCAATCAGACAGCCTATGAGGGTATCAATGATACGCGGTAAAATAATGGCATAACCGGCACCTTTCAGGTTGAAAATCAGGAGTACCATCAAGGTCGCCATGAGGGTTGCCATGGCATATTTTTTGGAACGCAGATAGAAAAAACCGACACCAAAAATCACTGTCAGCAGCAATTGTCCTTCGATACTTGGTACAAAATACAGAATGGGAACACCCAGCATGACCCCCAATAATGTTCCCAGAGTCCGCAATTTGAGCCGGCTTTTGGTGGCAAAATAACTGATCTGACAGACAAACAGGCTGGTCAGTAAAATCCAGTAGCCATTTTTCGCAAAAGGTAATAATGAAATGGCATAGCCAACTAAAAACACAATCGCAATCCGCACCGCATGCCGAAAGAGTGCCGATTGCGAACTTAAGTGTGGTTTGAGTTTCAGCCAAAGATCTGTGCTATCGCGAATATCATCATCAAACAGGCTCAGGTCATCAAAATGCTGCTGATAGCGTGGCTTATACAGTGCCTGTTGATCATGCAGGTGTTGTAACTGCTCATGTACACTCAGCAGATTGGCCAGAATAAGCTGTAAATTTTTAACTTCAATATTCTGTGGGTGTTGGGCAATCCAGTCCTGCATCGATTCCTGTAAATGTTTTAATGCCTGTTCATCATCTGCAGACAGATAAAATTTTTCATTGCGCAATACACATTCTGCCAAATGTTGACAGGCAAGGGCTTGCAGACGGATATTTTTCTGAATCCGGAAAATCAGGTCAGTGCGGCTAAAATGCTGTTCGATCTGTTCATAATGCAGATAATTCGCGGTGGCCTGTTCATGAATATCCTGCATCAGAAAATACAGATTCAGCCAGTAAATGGTGTTACGATTGGCACGCGAAGCTTTGAGTCGGGTCAATAGCGAATCTTTGCTGCGGTTAAAACTCTGAATGACTAAAGTATTTTTAAGTGACAACTCATAGAGCAGGTTTTCAACATTCGGATGCTGGTCCGGATCAAACAGTTTGGCTTTACTTAGCAGTAAATCCGACATGTGCTGCAAGCTTTGTGCGAGATTTTCCTGAACCTGCAAAGTAGGACGCAGCAGAAAAAATAGAATAGACGTCAGGCCGTACCATAGCGCCCCAATGACAAAATAAAGTGGCTGTTCATACCAGTGCTGATATTCGCCCAGGCCGAACATGGTATAGATTGACAGTAAAATGGTGCCAAATGAAATTGTGGCATAACGTTGGCCTAAGGCACCCATTAGAATAAACAGCGCACTCGACAGGGATAGCCACAGTGCAAACCAGAATTTATGCGGAGCAAGAAATTCCAGAATGCTGCTGACACTAAAAAACAGAATGATGACCAGTAACAGGTTGCGCAAACGCAGGCTTAGCCGGTCATCAAAATCAGTCAGTGCCGTGGCAATTGCCCCTAAAGTTACTGGAACGATCAAGAACTCATAACCCAGAAATTTCAGACCGAAAGTAGTACCTAAAAACACCAGCAGGATCTGCAGGCAATAAGTCATCAGCGCACTGGACTGAAAGGGCAGCAGGACAGGTTTTATAATTTTAACAAAAGTAGCAGTCGCAGGTCGGGCAGCATTCACAGGGACAGGATCCGGAAAGTAAAAACGCAAAGTTCTGAATGCAATTTAGACGCCAAAATAAAAGAAAAATCCATGAAAAAAACGAGCATGCTGCCCGTTTTTTTCTATTTAGTCATTGGCATGAAGGTGTTTAGATCACCCCACAGGCAATACGTTCACCGCCGCCACCCAAGGGTAATGGGTTATCGGAATAATTGTCGCCACCGGCATGTACCATAATGGCACGACCCTGAACATCAGCCAGTTTCAGACGTGGCGCAAGCAGGGTGACACGTGCAGTTCCATCTGTATTGACTTTCAATGCTGGTAAATCACCTAAGTGACCAGTCACTGGTGTACCGTGATGCGGTGCCTGATTTGGATTGTAATGGCTACCTGCAGCCAGTGCTGCGCCCATCTTGCCGTCTTTCATGGCAGGCGCGCATGAACCATTTTCATGAATATGGAAACCGCGTTCACCCGCAGGAAGTTGTTTCAGGTTGGTACGAATGACAAGACCGGCTGGGCTGTCACTGAGTAATACGGTCCCAATCTCTTGGCCCACACCTTGAGCATTTACAGCATTCACAGTCACTGCTCTGACCACTTCATTTGATGGGGAGGTTGATGCACAACCGGTAAAAAGTGCGGCGCTTAACGCGCAAAGTGTCGTAATTTTAAACAATGAAGACATGATTTTGGCATCCTGATCTTTATTCTGTTTTGTGAATTCATTTAAACAGAGCAAGATCAGAAGCTCTATATAGAATCAGTACTTAAATGTTTTGTTTTGTTTAAGTCGATTCTATCTATGCTTTAAGGTGCCTTGGGCGGTGTGTCTTGTGTTTCCGGATCAATCTCATGTGCCATGGTGGCTTTAGGCATCATTAAAGGTTCATTCAGATTACTTTCATGTAACCATTCACGCCAGATTGCAAGCAGCACAGCCAGAATCACCGGGCCAATAAACACCCCGACCAGACCAAAACTGGCAATACCACCCAAGACTCCAAACATGATCAGCAGGAAAGGAATCTGGGTTGCGCCAGAAATCACCAGTGGACGAATGACGTTATCGGCAGTACTGACAATACAGACGCCCCAGACCATGACCCCAATGGCTTCAATGGTTTGTCCTTGTGAAAACAGCCATAACGCCACCGCACTATAGGCGAGGGGTGGGCCAAAGGGAATCAGGGCAAAAATAAAGGTCACAATGGTTAAAACCATCGGATTCGGCACACCTGCAACAAAATAGCTCAGACCAGCCAATAAGGATTGTGCAATTGCGGTCAAACCGACGCCATATACTACGGCACGTGTAGTCGCAGAGATGGTCGAAAAATAATGATGTACACGTGGACCGACCACCATTTCAAAGGCTTTACGCACCTGATTTAAAATGGTCTGACCATCACGGTAGAAGAAAAACAGCGAAAGTATCGCAAAACATAATTTAAAGATGTTTTTACTAACTTCATTCAACACCACTTTGCCGTAATTCAGATGGCCTTGAATCCAGGTCGATACCGACAGTGCAATACTCTGCGGATCAGTGTTAATTTCATTTAAGGTTCGGGTAATTTCCTTGCCGACAATCGGAAGCCCGCGAATAAAATCAGGGACATTCAGGTGACCGGAAAAGACCTGTCGCTGCAATTCAAAATACAGGTTACGACCTTCGTGCTGCAGCATGAAAATGGCGAAAATAAATGGCAGACCAAAGACCAGAATCACGGCCAAGATCATTACGGTTGCACTTAATGTCGGTCGATTGCCGCATAGGCGTAACACCGACTGATACAGCGGCCAAGTCATATAGGCAATAATGGCTGCCCAAACTACAGGAATGATGAAATACTTGAGTATATGAAAACTCAAAAAAATCAGGATAAAGAACAATCCAAATAATAAGACTTTTTGTAATGTAGGCGCGTACTGTTGCACTGAATTTAATGACTCATTTTTTAGGTCGTGTTGAGGCATATTAACTGAAAAAAAAGCGATCGAAAATGATAGCTAGCCAAGTAGCGAGATTATTTTCCCAAAGCTATGCCATGATTCAGCTGATTGACTCAAAACCACTGACTCGGATCATCAATAATGGCATTCAGTACCGGTTGCCATTGAGCCTGCAGTTCCCGGTAGATTTTCTGAGGTTTATCAAAGACGGACAGGCCTTCCATAGCCAGTCGGCTATAAGGGGCGCGTTCCGAAATCCAAGCTACCGGCTGCTGGTTGATCTTGTCAAAAAACTGCTGTATGTCCTGATTGCTGGCGGCATTTGCTTTGGTACGGTTGGCCAAAAGTAAAATTTCAACCTTGCCCTTACGGATACGTTTGATGTCCTGCAAATGTTTGAGAAAACGGCGGGTCGAATCGATATCAAAAAAAGAAGGCTGGATCGGGATAATAATCGCATGTGCTTCACTGATCAGCTGTTCGGCATGATCGTCACTTAAAGCGCCTGGTGCATCAATAATCAGGTATTCGATCTGTTTCGGCGCATCACCAATAGACTTGCTGTTGCGCCAGTCCAGACTTTGGATCTGTGCCACCTGTGCCGGACGATGCTTAAGCCATTGCAATGTTGATTTCTGGTTGTCGGCATCGGCCAATGCCACCTTATAACCCTTTTGTGCGAGTGCTGACGCCAAACTAATGGCTGTCATGGTTTTGCCACAACCGCCTTTCTGATTCGCAACTAAAATTGTTTTCATGACTCAAGGTGATTTTATTCTGTTCCGGCCTAGCATATCATTCTTTTCAAGTATGCAAATGGCCGAAGTCCTCAACTTCAGTCGAATGCGATGCTATAAAAATCAGGCAAATTAGGAAGATTGAATGTCCATATGGATGGCCATGCTGATTGGCGCATGTATCGGGGTGGTATTAACCACTATTATTTTAAGTCAGACGCGTAATGGACGGATCAAAGCCGAATATGAGCAGTATATTGCCGAGCTGGAACTGGAGCATCAGCAGTCCCTCATTGTCGCGCAAAAACGCAGCGTGAATACCAGCCGTGCAGTCCTCAAAGGTAAAATGGCGGAACAGCTCGCGCCGATCATGCCGGAATTTCAATATCTGCCGAGTGATGCCAAGTTTCTGGGCGATCCGGTGGATTATGTAGTCTTTGATGGCTATACCGATTTTCGTGATGGCGAAGGCGAAGCTGAAGATATTGAAGTGGTTTTGATTGACATTAAAAGTGGTGGAGCACGTCTGACCAAAGGCCAGCAAGCCATTGCCCGAGCGATTCAGGAAGGGCGGGTACGTTTTGAAACCATTCGGATTGATTTTCAGGATTGACCAAAATCCAGTGAAGAATAAAAATTATGCAAAAATTACTGATCAATGCGCTGCTGTTTATGCTTGGACTCTGGGTCTGGAATGAGTTTTTTCGTGCCATTCCGCATCTGCAAGAAAAAGGCGTACTTAAAAACTTTAAAGTAGAACCCGTTAAGCGCATTTCCGCGACTTATATTGTGCATGATCACCGTTTCGTAAAACCTGATCGTCGGGTGCTGCATCAGGCCAGCCCTGTGGTGGGGCATTTTAATGATCTGGCCTATCTGAGTAATATTGATGTGCTGTTGCTGACTCAACCGCTGCCCGCTATACAGGCAAAACTGGAGTTTGATGAAGCAAAACGCTGCTATCAGCTCGAAGGACAAACCAATAAAGCGGAGCGTGACTTCGTCAATACGCATGTACAGTATTTTAGTCTGATTGCTGCCACTGAAAAAATTGCCGATCAGATTCGCCGGCTAAAATCGGGGCAGAAAATCACGCTCACTGGTGATCTGGTGACAGTTCATTCAGGCACGACTGGACAAGAATTCCGGGTCGGGACGGGCTCTGAATATCGTGCTCATTGTCAGTTGCTGCAAGTAACCCACCTTCAGCCACACTAAATATAAGATGGTCGTAAATTAGCTTCCTGGTTTACGAACACGTGCTAACAACATACGTTGGCCAATCTTGGGTATACCCTCGGCATCTACATAACTTAAAGTTTCTATTTCAAAACCGGTTTCCAGCAAGGCGGTCTCAATATCCCGATTCAGATGACAGCCATCTGCGACTTTCTTTTGAATGGGAGTGAGTAAATGTTGTAGACGCTGAATATTTAAATTTTGTCGATTCAGAACATGTTCGACGACATGTAAAGTCCCACCCGGTTGTAGCACACAATAAATTTCCTGCAGGCTCTGTTCCAGCTCTGCAATACTACAAAGCGTCCAGGTAGACACAATATTTTCCACACTATTTTCGGCAAAAGGCAAAAGTTCTACGCTGGACTGAATATGCTCAACCTGAAACCCTGCCTGTTGAATTCGCGCTTCTGCCAGTTTGAAGATCGCCGGATTTGGTTCTAGTGCATAGACTTTATCAACCGATTGATAAAAAGGCAGATTCAAGCCGGTACCAAAACCAATTTCTAGCACTTCACCGGAAATATCCAAAAGCAGTTCACGACGCAAGTCCATCAAGGATGGTGTTTGCATCACCTGATTCAGCAGATGCGGAAAGATATGTTTTTGATAAAGTTTATACAGCATTTGAGTTATTTTAATTTGATGGAAATACGTTCTAGCTTAACTGAAAAATAAAATGACAGGCATATATCGAGCTGACTAAATACGTGCAGTTTGTTACCAAGTTCAACTGTTTATTCATTAAAAAATCCGTAAGATCAAGGAACATATCCTTAAAACGTTTGATCAACTTGATTAGGATTAGATTAAAAATTATGTTCAAATACGTTAAACATTATGCTTTGCTGGCCAGCCTGTTGCTGCCTATTTCGGGCTATAGCTCGGTCGACCACAATATTGCCAAAGGTTTGCCTCCTGTCGTTAAAGGCCAGTCAATTTCGGTCTTGCAGCCTTTTAAAGGTGATTTTCGTATTCTGGGTTCCAAGGTTTATAGTTCTGACCCGCAAGCCAAATTCTCTCCGATTGATTATGCTGTCAGTTGGGGGCTGTTTGCCGAACCTGAAATTGCTCGACATATCACGGTCAATCAATATGACCGCTATTTGAACTGGAAAATGGATCGGGTGCCAGTGCCGGTAGAACAAGCCAAGCAGATGGTGTCCAATATGCATATCATTCCCGCTAACCCTGAAATTGCTAAGGCAATTAAAAAGGTAAAGCGTGGCGATCTGGTGCGTATGCAAGGGGAACTGGTTGAAGTGCGTGACAAAGATCTGGTCTGGAAATCGTCTTTAACTCCGACCGATACGGGTGATGGTGCTTGTGAGGTCTTCCGCGTCAGTTCCATTAAATGGATCGAAAAAGTCGGTAAAAGCTAAAACATACTTCATGCACGCTTCTGAGTTGCAGATAAAAAACCGCTCCTTTGAGCGGTTTTTTATCTGCTTAGAACTTACTTCGCAGTTAAAGCTTGACCTTCAAAGGTAATTCCATCCCAGCCATTCAGTATAAACTGGCGGATATTCTGATGATCAGTCGCCTCTGGCGTCGCGAGTACAGAAGCATAATGTTCAGCAAACAGACTTAAGGTCTGTGCCTGATCCATACCATTCAATTGTGCAAAAGAAAAGACTTTGGCGCTGCCCTGGTTTTCTGTAGCCGCATTATTCTGCTGGCCATTTTTAAATGCAGTCGGTGTATGCGTATAACGCGATTCGATATAAGCAATCACATCTGCAAATTTTGCTTCGCCTGCTGCCAAATGGGCCAATAAATCCTGTGCCATGCTGTTTTTCCTGTGCCATTCATGAAAATTCGATGTGATAAATATAGCAATTTTCTTGCGAAGTTCCATGGTATTTCATTGATTTTCGGTTCAAGATAACAGTGAAATTTATCCAGGCTGAATACGAAACTTTGGATAAAATAAACTTGATCAATAAATAGAACAGGAAAAAATATGGGCTGGCTTTGGGTGGCAATGGGTGGGGCAATCGGTGCCAGTCTGCGTTATGCAGCAGGACTTTGGCTGTTTAAACCACAAATGCAATTTCCCTGGTCCACCTGGTGGATCAATATTCTAGGCTGTTTATGTGCTGGGATTTTTTTTGCCTGTAGCCAAAAATATCCAGTACTCCAGCAAGAAGCTCGTCTGTTTTTAATGGTAGGGATTCTCGGGGGTTTTACCACATTTTCCAGTTTTGGCTTGGAAAGCTTTGTGTTATTGAAACAAGGCGCTATGGGCCTAGCGCTGTTATATGCATTATCTAGCTTAATTGGCGGCATTATTGTTCTGGCACTGGGCTTTTATTTAACTTCAATCGTATTGGCACAGAGTTAAAATAAGCGCATAAAAAAGTCAGGAAATTGGAGGTCATTTCCTGACATAAACCACGATTTAAATCTTAAGATAATCGAGGGTTTTCGGTTTTAGCCCCGTTTAAAGCGGCCAAAACGTTTGTTGAAGCTTGCCACACGCCCTTCATTGCTGGTCTGACGTTGCTCGCCCGTATAGAAAGGATGGGATGCACTCGAAATATCTAGTGTTACATAAGGGTATGTTTTACCTTGATATTCTTTGGTTTGGCTCGAGTTCATCGTGCTGCCAATCACGAAATAGGCATCGGCATTGGTATCATGGAATAACACTTCACGATACTCGGGATGGATATCTGAACGCATATCTAACTTCCTCATGATTCTTGATTGAATGTTATAATGTAACATTTAATATTTCAAGTAATCTAGGGTTACAGCGTGTAAGCCTATCGTCTCAACTTAGCTTCGACTCGGTACCAGTTCTTCAAATACATCACTTAAATCATCATGTACTTTGAGATGAATCAGGTTCCAGTATTGTCCTGAAATTGTGCGATTCACCATCAAGGTATCAGGAGAGGGCTTAAATACATCCCAATATTTCAACGAAGGTTTCAGCAACTCCATCCCATCATGATGCGCTGAGTTTTCGGCAAAATCATAGTCAGTGACCAGAGGACGCATGAGCACTTCCAGCCACTGTTCATATAATTCTTTCGGGAATTTTCCAGTTTCAGTCAAGGAATGCAGCGCATCCAGCTGTTGCTCGATCACGGGAATATTCTTCTCGCGTGCAGCATGGATCAGTTCCCTAAAATGTCCAATCACTTCAGTCGATAAGGTTTTGACGCCACCATAGTCATAAACAATCACAGAGCCATCTTCACGAAATGCAAAGTTGCCTGGATGCGGGTCACAGTGAAAGCGTTTCAGATAAAAAATTTCCTGACCAATGGCGCGGAAGAGGCGGCGGCCTAAAGCATTTCGGGTTTCGAGTGGCCAAGTGCTGGCAGTTTCGATACTTTCACCAAGCTCTTGGCTTAAGGTCAAAATATGTCGCGATGAATACTCATGAAACACTTTCGGAATCACAATTTTATTGTCCAGAGGCTCATGGAAGGCACGGGCGATTTCCAGATTCTGGGCTTCAATTTCATAGTTCAGCTCATTGTCCAGACTGTGCTGAATTTCTTTAAATAATTGATCTTGAAGTTTACGGTCAATCTTTAAGACGCCCATCATGCGCAGTGCCAGACGAACTTGTTTCAGGTCGCTTTCGCAGGCTTCATCCACACCAGGATATTGTACTTTGACCACAACTTGCTGGCCATTCGGTAGGGTGGCTTTATGCACCTGACCAATCGAGGCCGCGGCAAATGGCTGCTCATCAAACTGCTGGAAAAGTTGCTGTAAAGGTTTACCCAATTCTTTTTCCACTTGTGCCTGAATTTCTTTAAACGGCATCGGTGGCGCCTGACGCTGTAACTTGGCAATGGCTTTAGCGACTTCGGGCGGGAAAACATCTTTATATTGAGAGGCGATCTGACCAACTTTCATGACTGCGCCTTTCATTTCCCCCAAGGTATCCGCAATCTGCATACCAATATCCTGAAATAATTTACTGCGCGCAGTGTTTTTCTGCTCGTCATCGGCAGTTAAATTTTTAATGGAATTGGAGAGGGTTTTACCTGCAATACTTGCGGTCATTCCGGCAAGTTTCATAAAGCGACGACCGGGTGTGCTAGCCGTTTTTGCCATGCGAGATTCCTTGAAACCAACTATGAATGGATGTATTTGATCATAGGTGACAACGGTTCAATTGCCTAGATTTAATTGTAGAGGTTGTGTTGTGATTTCCTTCAGCTTCTCCATGTTTAATGCATCATCTTTGATTTGTTAAAAGATTTATCTTTATTGCTTGCGTTTAAACTATAAGAATATGCCGGAATCCGTCATCGTTTTAGATAAGACCGAGTACTAATTCTGAATGTTGTTTTATAGCTAAAAGCTTAGAATAAACAGAGTATAGTAATGAAGAAAATTCAATGAAAGTCTATCGATATTTTACCGGGAAAGATGATGTACATTTTTGTGCGCGGGTGACCCGTGCCTTAAATGAAGGTTATGAGCTATATGGTTCACCCACCATGACTTTTAATGGTACGGATGTAATTGTGGGGCAGGTGGTGATTAAAGATGTAGTGGATGAATCTGAGATTCCACAAGGATTAAAAAATGCGCTGGATCTTTAATCTCAGCGCATTTTCTAGCTTAAATTAATCAAATAAAAGTGTTTAGTTGTTTAGACTTAAGCGTTTATTATTGCCATATAAACGGCCCAATAAAAGTATACAAGCTACGCTGAGGCCTACAATCAGGCCAACCCAGACACCGGCGGCGCCCATGTCGGTAAAGCGGGACAAATACACCCCGACCGGGAAGGCGATGACCCAGTAAGCCAGCATGGTAATCCACATTGGCCCCTTGGTATCCTGCATGCCGCGCAGACAACCTGCCGCACTGATCTGCCAGGCATCCATCAGCTGATAGGCAATGGCAAACAGAATCAGATACACCGCAATTTGGGTCACGATCAGATCTGAGGTGTAGAGTGCTACGATTTCATTGCGGAAAACCCAAAGCAGAATCATGGTCAGGATCGCCAGAATAGTGGCAGTAATCAGGCCGAGATATTGTACTTTACGCATGGCTTGCCAGTTCTGTTCACCATAGTAGGTGCCAACCCGAATGGTCAGGGCAATCGCCAGTGACATGGGAATCATGAACAGTTGTGAAGTGACAGAAATAGCAATCTGATGGGCAGCGACAATGGTCTCACCCAAAGGACTCAGCACAATTGCAGCAGTACTGAAAATACTGACCTCAAAAAAAATTGCCAATCCGATTGGAAAGCCAAGCTGTAAGATGCGCTTCATCCATTCCGGGTTGATTTTTTCCCAATGGGTAAAAGGCTGGGTACGTTGATAGGCCTTATTTTTAAAGATATACAACGCGAGGGTGATGACCATTAGCCACTGTAAAATCGCCGTGGCAAACCCACAGCCTGCACTGCCTAGGGCCGGAACAGGGCCAATACCATACATAAAGATATAGTTCAGCGGAACTAGCAAGACCAGCGCCAATAAACTAATCACGGTCACCGGACGCGGATTTCCAATCGCTTCAGAATAGCCGCGTAAGGCCGCATACATGGTTACCGCTGGCATACCAAAACCAATCGCATGCAGAAATAAACCGGCTTTAGGTTGTAAGCTTTCCGGTACACCTAAAAGTGGCAAAGTGGCCGGCAAGAGTTGCAAAATCAAGCCGGCAATTACCCCAAGAATCAGGGCAACCCAAAGCGATTGACGTGTAATGGTGGCAATTTTTTCAGGTGTGCGTGCGCCATTGGCCTCAGCAACCAAAGGCGTCGTGGCAATCATAATGCCACTAAACAGCAGCATCACCGGAATCCAGAGTCCTACTCCGACGGCAATCGCGGCAAGATCGGTAGCAGACAGGTGACCGGCCATAATGGTATCAATCAGACCCAGACCAGCCTGAGAAAATTGGGTCACCAGAATGGGTAACATCAGATGAAACAGTTTTTTTAATTCAAAACCAAAGGTTGTGACTGGTAAAACATTCGACACAAAAATTACTCATCGTGATCATGTGCTTAAATAGAAGGTTTAGCGTTGTAAAGTGAGAAGCACACCAATAAAAATTACCACGCCGCCTAAAAGACGTTGCCAATTAATCGGCACTTTTTCATTACCCAATAATCCCAGATGATCGACCAGCATCGACATCACCATCTGACCAAAAATAATGAGACCGCTAAGAACCAGAAAGCCAAGTTTGGGTGCTGCATAAATGCTCATACTAATCGCGTATACACCCACGATTCCCCCTAGCCATAAATACCAGGGAACACTCATCAATTCCTGTAAACCGGGTTTGGGATTGGACTGAAAAAGTACGATTACGGCGAGCACTATTGTACCAATCAAAAAGGAAAAAAATGCAGCTTGAATAGGAGAATATAAATATTCTTTCAGTTGTGTATTAATTGCAGTCTGGAGTGTCAATAAAACACCGATTGCAAAAACCAAAGGAAGTAAAATAATAAGTTGAGAAGATATTTTCATAATTTTAACTGACTAATTCTGTTTAAATTTTTAGGCATATCACACGATCAAATTTAATTTTAGCAGTGTTGCCGCCTAGTCATGTTAAAATTCGGCTATATCTTGTAATCGTTTTTGAGTAGTTCTTTGGCTGAATTGAATCCTGCTGCTGTCCCTTTGTCCTTATATATTCATATGCCTTGGTGTGTGCGCAAATGTCCTTATTGTGACTTCAATTCGCATGCGGTTCCGGATGGTCAATTATCACTGGAATTGGAACAGGAATATTTACGAGCACTGGTGGAAGACTTTAAAACTCAGGTCGATTTTGCCCAAGGCCGGCAGATTCACAGTGTCTTTATTGGTGGGGGGACGCCGTCACTGATTTCTGCCCCAGGCTATCAATGGTTATTTGATCGGCTCAAAGCCGTTATTCCCTTTGCCGAAGGCTGTGAGATTACGCTGGAAGCCAATCCCGGCACAGTCGAACATGATCCGTTTGCCGGTTATTTACAGGCCGGAATTAACCGTCTGTCGATTGGGGTGCAGAGTTTTAATACCGAGCATCTCAAGCGTTTGGGACGGATTCACAGCAATGAAGATGCGATTTCTGCCATTGGGTTAGCACGTGAAGCCGGCTTTCAGCGCATTAATGTCGACTTGATGCATGGTTTGCCTGAACAGACCTTGGATCAGGCTTTGCATGATTTAAAATTGGCCGTGGAACAGGGTGCTACACATATTTCCTGGTATCAGCTAACGATTGAGCCAAATACGGTATTTTTCCGGACTCAACCGATTTTGCCTGTCGATGAAGTATTGGAAGATATTCAGGAGCAGGGTGAGCTCTACTTAAAAGCGCAGGGTTTTATCAACTATGAAGTTTCGGCTTGGCGTAAAGAACTGCCTTCAGCACATAATCTGAATTACTGGCAGTTTGGTGATTATCTGGCAATTGGCGCCGGAGCACATGGCAAAGTCACTCAGACAGATGGCGTGTATCGGTTCCAGAAAACCCGTTTACCTAAGGACTACTTAGCCAAAGTACCTGCCGAGCATGTGCAGTTTAAGCGGATTGAAGATGCCGACATGCCATTTGAATTTATGATGAATGCGTTACGTTTAAATCACGGCGTGGAAGCCAAGCTCTATGCAGAACGTACTGGCCTGAGTCTGGATCGCTTGAATGAGTTGCTGAGTTCTTTGCGTGACAGAAAGTTAATGGTCGATGATCAAGATCGTCTTTCATGTACCGAGCAGGGGCATATCTTTTTAAATTCGGTACTGGAAGAATTTCTTTAATTATTTAATTTCCCCATTGTTCTAAAAGAAACCCTAATAGGATTCTATTGGGTTTTTTTATTGTCTTAAATAAAATGCCTAAATTCTGATTGACGCTTTCTTAGAGAGAAGTTTTCTGAGAATATTCAAAGATTAAATTAAATGAATATTATAATTTCTAGAGGGTGGGCAGGTGGATATATTATGGGATTTTCAACAGCTGGATTTAACTAATACCCGATTCTTTATTTTTGATAGTAAAAGTGATCATCTGGTTTATGAAGATCGGGACTTTAAAGAATATCATTGGGATCAGTCTAAATATAATCGAGTCAGGGAAGGGGATTTCTTTTTATATCGACGACCGCAAAAAGCCTCTGAAATTAAAAATCAATTCTATCTTTATGGTGCAGGCCGTATAGCCAAGATTATTGCACCTACTGCCATTCCTCAAAATCATCAAAAACGCCGAACCAAACCGGTCTTTGCGAAAGTGATCGATGGTATACGTTTTATAGATCCTATTCTGCAGTCCGATTTGGAAGATTTTCAATGGACTTTTAAACCACGCGGAAATACTTGGGAATATTTTTTTCAACAATATGGCATGAATGAGATCACGGCAGATGATTTTTGGCGATTACTTAAATTAGCAGGAATAGGCGAAAAACAGGATGCTTTGTTAGATACGCATTTACGTCAAGAAATCCTCGATTATAGTGTTGAAGATCAATATGCCAATGTAAAAGTTCGCGGTTCGCCACACCAGGAATTTGCTTTACAAGTTAAACTTAATTATCAATATCAATGTGCGATCTCTGGTATTAAGACCAAAGCCTTTTTAGTGGCTTCTCATATCGTACCTTGGTCTGAAAATCAGGTACATAGAAGAAATCCGCGTAATGGAATTTGTTTATCTTCTTTATTGGATCAAGCTTTCGATCAGGGATTTATCACGCTAGATAAAGGGCTTAAAGTGTGTCTTGCGAATCAAGCCAAGCAAGATGCGAGTTTATACGCCTATTTAAAACTTTATCACGGTAAACGAATCGACGTACCAAAACGTTTTGCCCCTGATCCGGTATTTTTAGCCTGGCATAGAGCACACCGGTTTTTAGAACAACCCAATGATCTTTAAAAGCGAGCGGTATGAGAGAAATGATAGGCACAAAAAAAGCACTCTAAGAGTGCTTTTTTCAATATCTTGCTTCTAAATTATAGAGCAACGATATTTACAGCTGTCGGGCCTTTTTGACCTTGAGCTACGCTGAAAGAAACCTTTTGGCCTTCAACTAAAGTTTTGAAACCTGAACCAGTGATTTCGCTGAAATGAGCAAAAACATCTGGACCTGATTCTTGTTGAATGAAACCGAAACCTTTAGTTTCGTTGAACCATTTTACTGTACCGTTAACTGTATTAGACATAATATAACCTATTGAATCGTATGAATTTATAGCCAAAATTTCAGATGACTAACTGTAACTTTGAAAAATAAAAAGGATGGAGCTTTTTGATCTGTAATACGAAGGTTTATGACTAAAACTGCGATACTTAAAAGAAGACTAACCAAAACAAGAATTTTTCTAGTTGGGATTATCATACCGCTTATTTTGAGATATACAAGCGTTTTATTTGGCTAATTTATTAGGATGTTGAAAAATATAAAATTAAATTTGTATATTTTCTATCCAGAAAGGTTTTTTAAGTTGAAGAAGGGCATCTACATCAATAAAAAGAGCGCCGAAGCGCCCTTTTCAAGTCAATTTACAGCTTAGTAATCGAAGCTAAAGTGTTCTGGCGCGAGTGCCGTCATGGTTTTAGACGGATTCACCATCGCTTCTGCATGACCTTGGGTACGTGGCAGGATACGTTCAAAGTAGAAATCAGCAGTTTTGATTTTTGCTTTATAGAACTCTGGTACTTCCGCACCATCGCCAGAAGCCAGTTTGGCTGAAGCGACTGCGGCTTGTTGTGCCCAGAAGTACGCCATCATCACATAACCGGAGAACATCAGGAAATCGACTGATGCAGAAGAAACGATGTCGCGGTCCTTACGTGCAGCCAGCATGATACGCACAGTTAGTGCATTCCACTGTGCACAGAGCTTGGTTAAATCCCAGGCAAAGCGGCGCATATATTTATTACGTGCATGCTGACCGCAGAATTTCAGGATTTCAGCAGTGTAATCACGAATCACTTTGCCTTTCGAGGTCAACAGCACTTTACGACCAATCAGATCCAGTGCCTGAACGCCTGTTGTGCCTTCATACAAGGTAGAAATACGTGAGTCACGTACGATCTGTTCCATGCCCCATTCTTTGATATAGCCGTGTCCACCGAAGACTTGCATACCGTGATTTGATGCCTCATAACCCATTTCGGTCAGGAAGCCTTTCAGGATTGGAGTATAGAACCCAAGATGGTCATCATGCTGTTCAAATGCTGCAGTATCGCCACGCAGCAAAGCATCATTCATGTTGTCGGCAATTTTTGCTGCATGATAAATCATGGCACGGCCACCTTCAGCAATGGCTTTTTGCGTCAATAGCATACGGCGGACATCAGCATGGTGAATGATCGCATCCGCTACTTTTTCCGGATCTTTTTTGCCAGACAGGGCGCGCATTGACATACGCTCTTTGGCATACGGTAAAGCACCCTGGAATGACAATTCAGCATGACAAATACCCTGAATCGCAGTACCAATACGCGCCGTGTTCATAAAGGTGAACATAGCGTGCAAGCCTTTATTCGGTTCGCCAATCAGGTAGCCAGTCGCATTGTCAAAATTCAGTACAGCCGTTGCTGAAGCGCGAATCCCCATTTTGTGTTCAATCGAACCGCAGTTCACTGGATTACGCTCGCCGATCCCGCCATCTGCAGCAGCAATAAATTTCGGTACGATAAACAGAGAAATCCCTTTGGTACCTTGCGGCGCATCTGGAAGGCGTGCCAGTACGATATGTACGATATTTTCAGTCAGGTCGTGCTCACCTGCGGAAATAAAGATTTTGGTGCCTGAAATGGCATAGCTGCCATCTTCTTTCGGCTCTGCTTTGGTCTTAACTTGACCCAAGTCAGTACCACATTGCGGCTCAGTCAGACACATGGTGCCCGCCCAAGTTCCTGCAACTAAGTGAGGCAGATACGTGTTTTTCTGCTCATCGGTACCATATTGCATGATAGTGTTGATACAACCCACACTTAAACCCGGATACATCTGGAATGACCAGTTTGCAGTCCCCATCATTTCCGATTTGATCAGGTTTAAAGACATTGGCAGGTTTTGGCCACCAAATTCTTCAGGATAAGACAGACCTTGCCAGCCACCTTGTACGAACTGGTCGTAAGCTTCTTTAAAGCCTTTCGGTGTTTTTACTTCGCCATTTTCAAAATGACAGCCTTCTTCATCACCGCTTTGATTCAACGGCGACAGTACATTTTCACAGAAATCTGCAGCGCCTTCTAAGATCATATCTACCATGTCGGCATCGGCATATTCACCATTCGACAAATTCTGGTAGTGCGCAGGGTAGTCAAGCACTTCATTCATAAGGAAGCGAATGTCGTGTAAAGGGGCTTTATATGCTGGCATGCGTTTAATCCTGATTGAAATTAGTTTTGGATTATCTGTATCGATTCTTTGATTATTCACATTCGGGATAAAAAAACATTGATGAATTCAGTGAATAAAAATGTCAGAAAAGCGAATCGATTTTTAAGGCTAATGAATGAAATCATCGAATTTCATCATTAGGTGTTTACATTACAGGAAGATTAAAAACTTGTTATATCAATGGAATTTAATGAGTTAAAAGGTGATTTGTCCAGTATATTTTTGTATGAATTGTGCTCGGATTCAGGTCGCAAAATAACTCATTCTAAAATGTCATTAAAACCAATTCATGGTTTTTCAGCTTATAAAAAGTAGTAGGAGGAGAGTAAAGGGTTGCAGTTGCAACCCGAACTGAACTCATTGGAGAGATAGGGGTTTTAAAGAAACTCTTTTAAATCCGGCTTGATACCATTCCAGATGTAAAAAGATTCAATTGCCTGACCGACCAGCATGCCAAAACCTTCAGATGTCGGTACACCGCGTACTTTGGCTTGATCGAGAAAGGAAGAAGGTTTGCCATAGGCCATTTCATAGGCCCGTTTAAACTGTAACGCCTCTGGTAAAACCAAAGCATCACCACTGAGGCTGGCAGAGGTGGCATTAATCACCAAATCAAATTCACCGGCTAAATTGTCTAGTGAAATCGCCTGTAATTCGACTTGAGGTACGGCATCCTGAAGATCAGCGACCAGTTGTTCCGCGCGTGCCAAGGTACGATTGGCGATTACGATTTTTTTCGCACCTGCTTGGGTGAGTGGATAAATCACACCACGCGTGGCACCGCCTGCTCCAATAATCAGAATATTGGTATTTTCCAGTGGCCAGTCTAAGGCACGGATGGCTTCAACCAGTCCCTGACCATCGGTATTGTCGCCATGCAGGATGCCATTTTCCATCCATAGCGTATTCACTGCTTTGGCAATTTTCGCCCGTTCACTCAGCACCTGACAGTGGGCAAAAGCCTGTTCTTTAAAGGGTACGGTGACATTCATGCCACTACCGCCATTGCTAAAGAATTCCTGAATGTTGGCTACGAAGCCATCCAGTGGCGCCAGACGCTTGGTGTAACTCAGGTCGACACCAGTTTTAGCAGCAAAGGCGTGATGCAATTCTGGAGAACGTGATTGTTCAATCGGGTTACCAATCACGGAAAATTGTTTGCTCATTTCACAATGTCCATGTGCGGAAATGGCCATCAATATACGTGAAAAAGCGCAGAGACTAAAGCCTGCGCGATTTTAAATTGCTGTTAAGTGATCCGGGTTTTAGGAACTGCAAATATCCATAATATGTTCCGCAAACATCAGCGCCATACTGAGAACAACCCCAAACCCAGTCAGGATACTCACCAGAATAGCGGCGCCATCCAGAATCAGGTTGTGACTCAAAATTGCGGTACTCATCGCGCTGATGGCGAGAGCCAGAAAAAGCCAAAAGGCCAACATAGGTAGATTTAATTGAAGATTATGCATTGTTATTCTCACTAGACATCAAATGGAATATGATCGATGTAGCGATAGGGTGCCGCGATCAAATCAGGTATTTCTATGCAGCAGTATAGAGGATATATCTATTAAAACAGCCCTCTATTTGAGGGCCGTTTGTATCATTTCATTGCGTTGGATTTTAATTCTGTTAACCAGTTATGTGGTTTCAGGTAGTAATCTGTTAAACGTTTTTCCGGTGAGCCCTCATCCCATTCAGGGCGATATGACCATCCGGTAAGCGGGGGCAGGCTGACCAGAATCGATTCAATCCGGCCACCAGTCTGCAAGCCAAACAGGGTGCCGCGGTCATAAACCAGATTGTATTCCACATAACGGCCGCGACGGTATAACTGAAACTCGCGTTGTGCTTCGGTATAAGGCTTATCCTGATTGCGCTGGAAAATCGGCAGAATGGCTTCTAGATATCCATTGCCTACAGCCTGCATATACTGGAAACAGGTTTCAAAATCCCATTGATTCAGGTCGTCAAAAAACAAGCCGCCAACGCCACGCTGTTCATCACGATGTTTCAGATAAAAATAATCATCACACCATTGTTTATGTTCAGGATAAACCTCTTCGCCGAATGGCGCACATAGATCATGCGCCGTTTGATGCCAAGACAGTACATCTTCATCATTCGGATAAAACGGGGTCAGGTCAAAACCGCCACCAAACCACCAAATCGGATCTTGGCCTTCTTTTTCAGCCACAAATAAACGCACGTTGGCATGCGAAGTCGGTATATTCGGGTTTTTTGGATGGATGACCAGTGATACCCCCATCGCTTGCGCTTTGGCACCGGCAATATTGGGATGGCGTTCGGTCGCAGAAGCAGGTAGCTTGGAAATGTTGATGTGGGAGAACATTACCCCACCTTTTTCAATCACCGTACCATTTTGCAAAACACGTGAACGGCCACCACCACCTTCTGGACGCTCCCAGTCATCGATGATAAATTCGGCCGTACCGCCGCCAGCACGTTCCTGCTGTTCTAATGCTGCACAAATCCGTGCCTGCAAGTCGAGGAGAAATTCACGAACGTGTTGAATATCCGTAGATGTAGGATGCTGCATCAGAGCCCTCGTAGGGAAATAAAAAACTAACGACATCAAAGCATAAAATCAGTCAAAGATTAAGGTCTAATTTGGTGATGCAATTCATCAGCCCAGACATTACATTCCACTATTCATAAGCAGAATGCATCATTAAATCCGACTAAATGGCTAGGTTGAATTCTTTTTTCAAGCTCAGCACAATAACTCACAAGCGCTCATTGGCTTGAGCATTTCTCGACGGTAATAGGTGGGTCTCATGTCGGTACAGGTCAATTCCCTGATTCAAAAATACAATGTTCCCGGGCCACGCTATACCAGTTATCCCACTGTTCCGTATTGGGAAGAGCAGAATTTTTCGCTTGAACAATGGAAGCAAACGCTAAAAAAGTCTTTTGATGAATCCAATCAAAGCGAAGGCATTAGCTTGTATATCCACCTGCCATTTTGCGAAAGCCTGTGTACCTTCTGCGGGTGTCATAAGCGCGTGACCAAACGCCATGAAGTCGAACAACCTTATATTCAGGCACTGCTGAAAGAATGGGGTCTATATTACGAGTTATTACAAGAAAAGCCCATCATTAAAGAGATTCATTTTGGTGGAGGAACGCCGACCTTTTTTTCAATGGCACATCTGGCTCAACTAATTCAAGGCATTCTGGCCAAAGCAGACGTAGCGCCTGAGTATGAATTCAGTTTCGAAGGTCATCCCAATAATACTACGCGTGAACATTTGCAGGGATTGTATGACCTGGGTTTTCGTCGGGTCAGTTATGGTGTGCAGGATTATAACGAAACCGTGCAAAAGGCGATTCACCGGATTCAGCCTTATGAAAATGTTAAACAGGTGACCGAATGGGCGCGAGAAATTGGCTATGAATCGATTTCCCATGATCTGGTCTTTGGTCTGCCATTTCAGAGTCTGGATGATGTTTTAAATACTATTGAACAAACCAATTCGCTCTTGCCGGACCGTCTGGCTTTATATAGCTATGCACATGTGCCCTGGATTAAAGGTAATGGTCAGCGCGGTTTTAAAGATGCCGATGTGCCCAAAGATGCGATCAAACGGGAATGCTATGAAGCGGGTAAAAAGAAACTTCTGGCACATGGCTATCATGAAATCGGTATGGATCATTTTGCCTTAGAGAAAGATGCGATGTACCAGTCCTTTCAAGCGGGAACATTGCACCGCAACTTTATGGGATACACAGCCTCTAAAACCCAGGTGATGATTGGGCTAGGCATTTCTTCAATCAGTGATAGCTGGTACAGCTTTGCGCAGAATGTGAAAACCATTGAAGAATATTATGAATGCCTGGCGCGCAATGAAATTCCGGTATTTAAAGGACATGTCTTAAATCAGGAAGATTTGATCATCCGGCAACATATTCTAAATTTGATGTGCAGCTTTAGCACCTCATGGGAAAATTCCGAGATGCTTTTCCCTGAAATTGATGAGGTTTTGGAACAGCTTGAGGAAATGGCACAGGATGGTTTGATTCAATTTTCAGACTCGTCAGTCACGATTCTGGAGAAAGGGAAACCATTTGTACGCAATATTTGTATGGCTTTTGATTTACGTTTAAAGCGACGCATACCGGAGAACCGGATTTTCTCGATGACGATTTAATCTTCCCCTAACCCCATTTTTAAGAAAGATAGGGAAAACCTCCCCGAGCAAGACTTAAGCATTGCTTTAAGTCGAAGCGCAAGAAAGGGAGGTTTGGAGTGGTTAAGTTAAAATAAGGTAGGACAGGGTTTTAAAAATATTAAAAATCATCTTTTTTATAAAGATGTGCCATGCGTTCGTGCTTGGTCTTGAGATATTGTTCATTAAAAGGGTTTAAACCCACAGTCAAAGGCACACGATCGATCACGTTAATTCCCTGGGCTTTTAAAGCCTCAATTTTAGAAGGGTTATTGGTCACCAGGCGTACTGCTTTCACCTGTAAATGATCCAGCATGATGCTACACATATCATACTGGCGTGCATCTGCGGGCAGGTTCAGCATTAAATTGGCATCTACGGTGTCATGTCCCTGATCTTGCAGAGCATAAGCGCGAATTTTATTGGTCAGGCCAATGCCACGACCTTCCTGACGCAAATACAGAATGACTCCGCGGCCCAATTCATTGATCAGTTTTAAAGTCGCTTGCAATTGCGGGCCACAGTCGCATTTGAGCGAAGCAAAGGCATCACCGGTTAAACATTCAGAATGCACACGCACCACTACAGGCTCATCTGATATTTCTTCAAGTCCTTTGGAAAGTGCGACATGTTCTTCGCCAGTCTCAGGGTCTTGAAATACAGTAATTTTAAATTCACCGTGAGCGGTAGGTAATCTTGACGTTGCGACAAATTCGATTGGCACAGCTGAACCCGTTAAATCCTGAAATTGGCTAAAGTATAGCGTAATGATTGAACATTGGTAGAATTGCAAAGTCGAAATTCTGCAATAGATTTTCTTTTTTGTAGAAAGCGAACGATAATAGTTGATAAATAGTAAGATTATTCAGGATAATCGTAGGCTGCAATTTTTTCACCCCGACGAGATCATTGTTTAATATTGCATCGCTAGAAGCGTAGCTGAATTGAAGCTGCTACAATTCAGCTATATGATCGGGTACTCCCCATTGACCTAGCTTTAGATTTGCCAGGCTTTAGAAGGCTTTGCCATAATATGCTGTATACAGAAATCCCAACTCAACGCCCTGTAACACCGTTGCTTGATGCGATCAATCATCCTGAGCAACTGCGTGCACTCGAGCAAAGCCAGCTAGAACAAGTGGCGGATGAGTTACGTCAATTCATTTTGTATGCTGCCGGGCAAAGTGGCGGACATTTTGGTGCCAATCTCGGTGTGATTGAACTCACCGTGGCTTTACATTATTGCTTTAATACACCGCATGACCGCCTGATCTGGGATGTAGGTCATCAGGCCTATCCGCATAAAGTGTTGACTGGTCGTCGTGAACAGCTCACCACGATTCGTGCCAAAGATGGTCTGGCTGCGTTTCCGGCTCGTGAAGAATCTGAATTTGATACCTTTGGGGTAGGGCATTCTTCGACGGCGATTTCTGCTGGCCTAGGTATGGCGCTGGCACGTCGTTATCAGAACAAGCCGTGTGAAGTGGTATCGATTATTGGCGATGGCGCCATGACGGCAGGTATGGCTTTTGAAGCTTTGAATGATGCCGTGGCACACAGTGCTGATCTGATGGTGGTGCTGAACGACAATGATATGTCGATTTCTTGCAGTACCGGTGGTTTTGCCAAACATCTGGCTGCCATTTGGGAGCGCGGTGAGTTCGTTAATGTTACCGAGCAGGGTGAGGCATATGTACAGCCACATCCAGAATGGTTGTATAACTCGCGTTTGCATAGTGCAGCAACCGATGCTGCAGATAACTTATTCCAAGCCATCGGCTTTGACTATTTTGGCCCGTACGATGGTCATGATGTCAAACAGCTGGTGCATGTCTTTAATGCGCTGAAAAAGCGTAAAGGCCCACGCCTGATTCATGTCTATACTAAAAAAGGCAAAGGCTTTGCTCCGGCAGAATCCGATCAAATCAAATATCACGCGATTAGCAAAATCAACGCCGTTGCCGCCAGCAATACTGCACCGAAATATTCGGATGTATTTGGGCAATGGCTTTGCGATGAAGCGGCACAAGACACACGTTTGCTCGCGATTACTCCCGCCATGTGCGAAGGCTCAGGCATGGTGAAGTTTGCCAAAGAATATCCAGAACGTTTCTTTGATGTCGCGATTGCCGAACAGCATGCGGTTACCTTGGCTGCCGGTATGGCTTGTGAAGGCTTGAAGCCGGTGGTTGCAATTTACTCGACTTTCCTGCAACGCGGTTATGATCAACTGGTACATGACGTGGCTTTGCAGAATCTGGATGTTACTTTCGGTATTGATCGTGCCGGTCTGGTTGGTGAAGATGGCCCGACGCATGCCGGTGCTTATGACTATGCCTATATGCGTACTATCCCGAATATCGTGATCATGGCGCCGAAAGACGAAAATGAATGCCGTCAAATGCTGCATACAGCGTATTTGTATCCAGGGCCGGCAGCGGTACGTTATCCGCGTGGCAATGGACTGGGCGTCGATATCCAGCAAAAGATGATCGAGATTCCGATCGGTCAGGCGGAAATTGTGGCCAGCTTTAATGGGCAGTATGATGAATATATTTCTGTACTGGCATTTGGTAGCCGGGTACAGGCTGCAGTCGACGCTGCTGAAGCATTTGCCGTGAAACATGAGATTGGCGTGCGTGTGGTTAACATGCGTTTTGTCAAACCACTGGATACTCAAATGCTCGATGATCTCGCTTTAAGCACCAGTCTGTTTGTCACGGTGGAAGAACATGCAGTGATGGGCGGTGCGGGTAGTGCCGTGAATGAATATCTGGCAGAAGCGCAGATTGTCAAACCGATACTGAATTTGGGTCTGGATGATACATTTATGGCACAAGCGACTCATGCACAGATGTTACAGCAGGCGGGGCTGGATGCGCAAGGTATTGAAAAATCAATCAATCAGGCTTGGTCCAACCTAGGGCAAAGCGTCTTGTCATAATATCTTAAAAATTTTAGACACATTTTTCCCAAAAAAGCCCTGATATTTGCTAAGATATCGGGGCTTTTATGCATTATTCTTTATCAGTGTCTTCAAATTTGTAGTGGGTGTTCAATGGAACCTATGGTGGTGATGGCTGCGCGTGCGGCTCAGTTAGTTGGTCAAGAGCTTTTAAAAGCGCATCAGAATCGTCATAAACTCGATCTACAAGTCGAAGAAAAAGGAATTGATGGTCCGGTAACGCGTGTAGATCGTTATTTGGAACAGTTGACCATCGATACCCTACGTAAAAGCTATAAAAATCACAGTTTCCTTGGTGAAGAGTTTGGCTATCAGGAAGGTAAAGGTCATGACGCCGATTGGTGTTGGGTGATCGATCCGCTAGATGGTACTTTAAACTTCATTAACGGTTTCCCGCATTTCTGTATCTCTATCGCAGTTCAGCACAAAGGCATTACTCAACACGGGGTGATTTATGACCCGGTGAAAGATGAGCTATTCTCTGCCAGTCGTGGTCGTGGTGCCATGATGAACCAGCGCCGTATTCGTGTGAATGTTAAAGACAGCCTGGAAAATACCTTTATGGCTGTTGGTCACGCTTATCGTGCCAAGCGTAATGGCGAAGTTGTGTCTTATGCCAAGAACCATTTTCAAACCCTGTTAAACGTAACTGAAGCTGGCGCGCAATATCGTCGTTCAGGTTCTGCAGCATTGGATTTAGCCTATGTTGCTGCAGGTCGTTTCGATGGTTATTTCGAACTTGGTTTAAAGCCTTGGGATATCGCAGCTGGCGAATTGATCGTGAAAGAAGCAGGCGGTACTGTAGTTGATGCACGTGGTGGTAGCGACTCTATGGAAAATGGTCAAGTTTTGGCTTGTTCAATGAAAATGCTTAAGCCTTTAATGCAAGCAGTTGTTCCTGCTTGGGGCGAAGCAGCAAAATAATCGGGTTTAGATGAATCAGATCTAATATTGAGAAAAGGCGTCCTTCGGGATGCCTTTTTTATGCATGGAAATTTAAGTCGCGAGAGACTGATGCAAGATTGTTTGTCTATGCTTGAATACTGGAAATATCAGGTGAATTGGCGAAAAGTGACTTTTTATACCGCCTGTTACATTTTTTATTATATTTTAAGTATCAGAAATATATAGATAAATTATGAATAAGGAAAATTAGTTTTAAAACTTAATGACATTGTGGAATATTCTGCTATAATTCTGCCACGCACTTAATTTCTGTTCTTTACCTGAACACTATCTTCTAATCATTGTATGCGCGTGCTGTCCATAGAGAGGACATATCCTTCGCGCCCCAATCGCTTAAGCGATTCCTTCAGGTTTGCGGCCGTAATCATGCGTGCGTTATATCCACATCGTCGTTACTCGGATCGCTGCTGAATCCTAATATTTTCAGCATTATTTGCTGTGCCGCTTTTTGCCGATGTCCATAATTGTTATTTATTAAATGGAGCACCCACTTCAGGGTGAATACTCTCTATGAGCAAAACTTTTGCTGATTTTTCCCTCGACGAATCTCTAACCCAGGCTCTCGACGCTTTAGGCTTTACTACTCCTACTCCTGTACAAGAACAAGCGATTCCAGCTGCGCTTGAAGGCAAAGACCTTCTTGTGTCAAGCCAAACAGGTTCTGGTAAAACTGCTGCATTCTTACTTCCTACGTTAAATGCGTTGGCAAACCAAGATACATTAGTACCGTTTAAAGACCGCATGAAAGCGGTTACTCAACCGAATATTTTGGTGATTTCACCGACTCGTGAATTGGCACAACAGGTATGTCAAGACGCGATTGCATTTGTACGTCACATGAAAGGCGTGCGTATTGCCGCAATCATGGGCGGTATGCCTTTTGGTAAGCAAATTCAACAGTTAAAAGGCGCGCAAGTTGTTGTTGCAACTCCAGGTCGTTTACTTGACTTGGTGAATCGTCGTCAAATCAAATTGGATAAAGTTGACGCATTAATCGTCGATGAAGCTGACCGTATGCTTGACCTGGGTTTCTCTGAAGACTTAGAAGCAATTGGTGAGTTGGCTGCAAACCGCAAACAAACTCTTATGTTCTCTGCGACTTTTGCACCACGTATCATTACACTTGCAGAACGCATGATGAATGACCCAATGCGTATTTCGATCGAAACTGGTCACTCTACAAATACTGATATTACTCAGACTTTGCATTGGACTGACGGTTTCGAGCACAAGAAAAAACTTCTTACTCACTGGTTAAACGAAGAAGACGTTGATCAAGCAGTAGTATTTGCGTCAACTCAAGAAGACACAGATATGTTGGCTGAAGAACTTGCTGAAGCAGGTCTATCAGTTGTAGCACTTCACGGTGCTATGCCACAAACTGTTCGTAACCGTCGTTTACGCAGCATCCGTGAAGGTCGTGCGAAGATCTTGGTTGCAACTGACGTTGCAGCGCGTGGTCTTGACGTACCAACTATTTCACACGTAATTAACTTCGGTCTTCCAATGAAGAATGAAGACTATGTACACCGTATCGGTCGTACAGGTCGTGCGGGTCGTACTGGTAAAGCCATTACTTTGGCGACTTACCGTGAACGCGGTAAAATCCGTGCTTTAGAAGACTTCCTTGATGCGCGTCTAAACGTATCTGAAATTGAAGGTCTTGAGCCATCTCCACCTCCTGCACGTGGTAGCCGTGATGGCGCTGGTCGCGGTCGTGGCCGTGATGGCGGTCGTCGTGATGGCGGTCGTGGTGGTTTCGGTGGTGGTCGTCGTTTTGAAGGCGAAAGCAACTTCAAACGTCGTGAAGGCGGTGATGATCGTCCACGTCGTAGCTTCGATGACAAACCTCGTGGCGAACGTCCAGCATTTGGCGAAGATCGTCCACGTCGTGACTTTGGTGATCGTCCAGCTCCACGTCGTGAAGGCGGTTTCGGTGATCGTCCACAACGTTCGTTTGATGACCGTCCAAAGCGTGACTTTGGTGATCGTCCAGCTCCACGTCGTGAAGGCGGTTTCGGTGATCGTCCACAACGTTCGTTTGATGACCGTCCAAAGCGTGACTTCGGTGATCGTCCAGCTCCACGTCGTGAAGGTGGTTTTGGTGACCGTCCTCGCTCTAATGATGACAACCGTGGCAACCGTGTAGACTACAAACCAGCTCGTGAAGGTGGTTATGGTGATCGTCCAAAACGTGATTTTGGTGATCGTCCAGCTCCACGTCGTGAAGGTGGTTTCGGTGATCGTCCAGCGCGTTCATTCGGTGATGACCGTCCAAAGCGTGATTTCGGTGATCGTCCAGTACGTCGCAACTTTGATGACAAGCCACGTGGTGAACGTTCGTTCGGTGGTGAAGATCGTCCACGTCGTAAATTTAACGACTAATTCAGTCGCTAGATGAAGATAAAAAACCGGTAGAAATACCGGTTTTTTTTATGCATTGAGTTTTTTGCTTTTTAACGTAAAATGTCTGCTAAATCATGTTTTGTCAGGGTTATGATAATTATTAATATGAAAAGCTTAACTCTTCGATCTCAATTGATAGAGGTGTATATGCCATATATCGCATTGACTTTGATTTTATGTAATATTATCTATTATTTATACAGTCTTTTTAATTAATCAATGTACCTGGCTCAAGCTTAAGTGCATATTTTTATTACAAAAAATACGAAATAATCCATTGTTGTCATTTTTTATGATATTAAACCACCTTTTTCAACTGCTAACATTTTGAACTTCGTTCCTTTATAGTATGCATGCTGAAAAAATGCAGGAATAAACTCAGCTATGAAAAATCAAACAGCGCGAGATACTCAATCTCTGATTGAAGTCAAGAATCTGAGCTTCAAGCGGGGTGAGCGCGTGATTTATGACGACGTGAGTTTAAATATTCGTCGTGGGCAGATTACCGCCATTATGGGGCCATCCGGTACTGGTAAAACCACCTTATTAAGATTGATTGGTGGGCAGCTGGTTCCTGAGCACGGTCAGGTTTTATTGGACGGCAAAGATATTGCCACGATGTCACGTTCCGAACTTTTTTCAGCACGTGCACGGATGGGTATGTTGTTTCAGAGCGGTGCTTTGTTTACCGATATGAGCGTGTATGAAAATGTCGCATTTCCGATTCGTGCCCATACCAAATTGCCGGAACATCTGATTAAGGAAATCGTGGCATTGAAGCTGGAATCAGTCGGTTTACGTGGTGCAGAACAGATGATGCCGTCTGAGCTATCCGGTGGTATGAACCGACGCGTGGCTTTGGCCCGTGCGATTGCACTAGATCCTGAGTTGATCATGTACGATGAACCGTTTGCCGGACAAGACCCGATTGTGATGGGCGTTTTGACTCGTCTGATCCGTTCATTACGTGAAGCACTGGACTTAACCACGATTATTGTCTCGCATGATGTTGCAGAAACTTTATCGATTGCAGACTACATCTATGTGGTGGCAGAAGGCAAAATTCAGGGCGAGGGCACGCCGGCAGAGCTGAAAGCGCATCCATCTGCTTTTGTACAGCAATTCCTGACCGGTTCGGTAGAAGGTCCGGTGGATTATCAGTTTAGTCATCAAGCTTATTTAAGTGATGAGGTTCGTTCATGAATGCAATTGCCGCATTAGGTAGACGCGTTATTGAACGTGTACAGGGGATTGGGGTCGCGACCCTGATGCTGTTGCAGATTTTATTTTCCATGCCGACCTGGCTTGGAGTAAAGCTGTTTGTTTATCAGATGTATCGGGTTGGGGTATTGTCCCTGCTGATTATTGTGGTTTCTGGCCTGTTTATTGGAGCCGTGCTTGGTTTGCAGATGTTTAGCATCTTGTCGACCTTTGGTAGTGAGTCGATGCTGGGAACAGCGGTCGCGCTGACCTTGCTGCGTGAACTGGCACCTGTGGTCGCTGCTTTGCTGTTTGCAGGACGTGCCGGTTCAGCTTTGACTGCGGAAATTGGCCTGATGAAAGCCACTGAACAATTGTCCAGTATGGAAATGATCGGTGTCGATCCATTGAAGCGGGTGATTTCGCCTCGTCTTTGGGCAGGGATTTTTAGCTTGCCAATGCTTTCCGTCATCTTTGCTGCAGTTGGCATTATGGGCGGCAAAATGGTCGGGGTGGATTTTCTGGGTGCCGATGAAGGCGCTTATTGGAGCGGCATGGAAAGCAGCGTGCAATTCTATAAAGATGTCTTAAATGGCACCATTATTAAAAGTTTTGTATTCGCATTAATTTGTACCTGGATTGCGGTGTATCAAGGCTATGCCTGTGTCCCGACATCGGAAGGTATTGCAACTTCTACAACGCGTACAGTCGTGTATTCTTCGCTGTGCGTTTTAGGCTTTGACTTTGTGTTGACTGCGGTCATGTTCGGAGGTGTTTAATGAAATCACGTACTAGTGAGCTGGCCGTTGGTGTTTTTGTTATTTTGTTTGGTATTGCCTTATTTTTCCTAGCAATGCGTGTCAGTGGTCTGGTCGGACACAATATTTCCGACAGCTATAAAATGACAGCGACTTTTGAAAATGTAAATGGGATCAAGCCACGCGCCAAAGTGGCATTAAGTGGTGTGAAAGTGGGGCAGGTGGATGACATTACCCTGGATCCAGTGACGCGTCTGGCGACCGTGCATATGACTCTGGATGGCTCATTGACCTCGTTTAATGCTGAACAGTTAAAGCAGGTTCAGCAGGAAGCACTGGAAGAGTTACGTTATAGTTCGGACTATACTGCTGCTATCCCTGCGCAACAAAAAGACATGGAAAAACAACTGTTAGCTAACATGAAATCCATCACCAATATTGATGAGGATGCTTATATTATGGTAGCGACCAATGGGTTATTGGGTGAAAAATACCTGAAAATTATTCCAGGTGGTGGTCTGAACTATTTGAAACGCGGTGATCAGATTGCCAATACCCAAGGCACCATGGAAATTGAAGATTTAGTGACGAAGTTCATTACTGGCGGTGCCGGTAAATCGTCGGATAGTCAAGAAACTGCCCCAGAACAGGCGACAGTTTCAGAATCGACTGATGCAGAACCTGCATTTGTTGAATAATAGATTGAGGAGATTTCAGTGAAGACTTTAGTAAAACAAACGCTTGCAGCAAGCATTCTTTCAACAATGGTTGCTGGTACAGTGTTTGCTGCACCGTCTGAAGCGCCACCTGCTTTTATTAAAAAAGTGGCAGATGGTTTGATTGAGCGCCTCAAAGCTGATAACGCAAAATTGCAGAACAATCCAGCGCTGGTCAAAGCGATTGTCCGCCAGAATCTGGATCCATACATTGATTCACAGTCTTTCACGCGTATTGTGATGGGGACTTATGCGACGAACCAGTATAGTACTGCTGCACAACGCGCCCAGTTTGAAAAGAATTTCCGTGAAACGCTGATTGAAAATTATGGTTCTGCATTTTCCAAGTTTAGTAATCAGACCTATAGCGTGCGTCCATACAAGGCCAGCAACAGCAAAAACCCTGTTGTAACCATCGACTTTAATAATAAAGGCGAGAAAATTCCGGTAGCGTTTCAGCTGGTGGACAAAGGCTCACAATGGAAAATCCGCAACATCAACGTATCGGGTATCGATCTAGGTTTGCAATTCCGTAACCAGTTTGCTGCGACAGTAAAACGTAATGGCGGTAATATAGATAAAGCTATTGCTAACTTCAAACCGGATGCAGAAGCTGCAATCGACAAGAAAAAGAAATAATCAGATAGGTGAGCCGTGATTGTATTCAAGGATCAGGAATTGCAGGTTTCAGGCAAAATTGACTATGCCAATGCGCAGGACTATTACCTAAATGGTCTGCGTGTGGTTCAATCCCAGACCAAATTTCCGCTTGTGGTTAATCTAGCTGGGCTTGAAAGTGGCAGTACTTTGGCTTTGGCGGTATTGGTGCGCTGGTTGCGCCAAACTCCTCAAGCGCAAGGACTACAGTTTAAAGCTGTTCCTGCTAAAATGATGAATATCATTCAGGCCTGCCATTTACAGGATGATTTACAGATCATTCAGTAAATAAAAAAGCACCGAAAGGTGCTTTTTTATTGTTGATAGATTTTAAAAGTAAATTCCTTCCTTTATCAAAAGGAGGTTAGGAAGGATTAAAATATGACCTCACCCTAACCCTCTCCTAAAAGGAGAGGGAACTTCCTCTCTAAATTTATGGAGAGAAATGATATTTTTAAAAACTACTATCTCAATAAATATTGGAAGTCCTCTCTCCCTATGGGAGAGAGTTAGAGAGAGGGTGAAGAAATTAAATCCACTTCTTCCATCTAAAGTAAATCAATGGCCCGATTAAAAAGCCGATCAAAATAATACTGACCATAATGAAGCTCATGGTGCCTTGTGCAAAAGGCAGAACTTCGGTATTCATGCCATAAATACTGGCAATGAGCATCGGTGGAGCGAGCATACTTGGCAGAATCGAGAATCGACGAATCGTATCGTTCTGTTCCGTGTTAATGAATCCGGACGTGGTATCGAGCAGGAAGCGCACTTTCTGGAACAGGAAGGCATCATGTTCAACCAGCGAGCGGACATCTTCACTAAGTTCTCGGATATCCGCATCATAAATATGACTGCCTAAGGCGCGTGGACGAGACAGGAAAGTCAGAACACGACGTAAATCGATCAGACAGAGCTGCGCTTTACCGAGCATATCTTCCAGTTGAGCTAGTCGGGTAATCATGTCATCCAGATCAAGAATCTGCTCACGATGGCGGTTATTCAACACTTCAGTTGAATATTTCTCTAAATCTTTATGTACATCTTCCAGAATGTCGGCCAGCTCATCCAGTTTGGCTTCGAGCAGGCCCAATAAAATCCAGGTCGGATCTTTATAATCGATTTCATAATCATTGCGGCGCGCACGGGCACGGAAGGCACGAAAAGCCACCAGCTTTTCGCCACGCAAGGTAAAAAGACGGTCCTTATGCAGAATGAAAGCTACGGTTTGTACCGTCGCCAGCATGCTGGATTCATCTTCGTTTTCATTCTCGACCTGATAGTTTTTATTTTTGGTTAAAAAATAGGTGCTGATATGCAAAATACCGTCATCATCACGGTAAAATCGGGCACTAGAGGAGATATCTTCCAGCGATTTTAAGGTCGGTAAGTTTTGCGCATAGGCATCTAGAATCCATTGCTGCTCTTCTTGTGAAGGTGCAATCAGATCAAGCCATACTAAATCTGGATGCAGGTCGAAATCACCGTTAATCGTGATATCTTCTAAGCTACCGCGCTCTGTGGCGTAAAAGGCTTCAAGCATGCTGTCTTTTCTCCCTGGCGCAGTATGTGAATTGGAATGGGTGTATTTTAGACAAGGAATTGAATAAAAACACTGATATTAAGCAGTTATTTTTGGAAAAAGCGCGCTTGCAGCGATTTCGTACAATATAGCGTCAATTGGAGAGTGAAATGATGAATTCTATCGCAATTTTTTGTGGTTCAGCACTGGGCTCGGATCCTCTCTATGCCCAGATTGCCGAAAAAGTTGGCCAAACCTTGGCAGCAAGGCATCAGACGCTAGTCTATGGCGGTGGTCGCTCCGGTTTAATGGGCATTGTTGCTGATAGTGCTTTGGCTGCTGGTGGCAAGGTGATTGGCGTAATTCCAAGACAGCTCGTCAATCGTGAACTGGCGCATCCGCATATTACCGAGCTATTTGTGGTCGATAATATGCATGAACGTAAAACCCGCATGTCGGAACTGGCACAGGGATTTATTGCCATTCCGGGTGGTGCAGGAACGCTGGAAGAAATTTTTGAACAATGGACCTGGGCACAGTTGGGAATTCATAAAAAACCTTGTGCTTTTTTAAATGTAGATGGTTTCTATGATGATTTACTCAAATTTATCCATATGACGACTGAGAAAGGTTTTACCAAAGCGCGCTTTAGCGATGCTTTAATTGTGAGTGATAATCTGGATGATATTTTGCGCCAGTTTGAAAGTTATCAGCCGCCTGAAGCGAAATGGGGTATGGTCGATCAGACCGATCTTGTAAAATAAGCTGTCCACAGCATGATTTGTAGAAAATAAATGAAAGTGATTACGGTGGCTGCAGCCATTATTTTAAATGAAGCGCAGCAACTGCTGGTGGTTCGTAAAAAAGGGACGTCCTGCTTTATGCAGGTTGGTGGCAAGCTGGAGCCAAATGAAGCACCAGAAGCAACGATGTTGCGTGAAATTCAGGAAGAAATTGGCATACAGGCACAGATTCAGCAATTCATTGGGCGTTTTGAAACCAAGACGGCGAATGAACCAGATCATCAACTGGTGAGTTATGTCTATTGGGTAAGTCTGGATCAAGCACCAAAAATTGAAGCGGAAATTGCCGAAATGAAATGGGTCGATCTGGATGAAAAAGAGCTACGACTCGCACCCTTGACCACTGAAATTGTGATTCCTTGGGTGAAGTCGCAGTTACTCGCCCAAGCTTAAATTTTCAGATTTGAGCACCTGCCAGACAGGCTGCATAAACTTTTTGACAGCCCAGTTGTTCAAGTGTTTGGCTCAGTGCTCGAATCGAGCCGCCGGTCGTCACCACATCATCAATAATCAGCACCCGACGGTAACGCAGCTTGGAAATGGTACTGATCTGGAATTGTGATTGGATGTCTTCAATCCGCTCCAGCCGGCTTAGGCCCTTTTGCGAGTGTTGTTTCATTCGTCGAACAGGTTGCCAGATGGGTACATTCAACTGTTTTGCCACATGTTTGGCCAGCACTAGAGATTGATTATAACCGCGCTCAGCCAGACGCTCATTCGAGATCGGCATCGGTATTATCGCACTGACTTTAGGTAGGTCTAAACTTAACAGCACACCTGCCAGTAAATTTTGCAAATGCAGTTTCTGTTCATATTTAAACAGTTGAATCAGCCGGTCCATCGGGTAAGCATAGTCGCAGGCAATCTGGAACTGCATTTCCTGCCGTTGAATGGTTTGATGTGCCCAGGGTAATTGTCGCCAGCAATCTTCACAGACTGAATGAATGGACTCATAATCGGTCAGACAGAGCTGGCAGGACTGTAAGCGGGTCAGCCAGGATTTTCCATGTTGCAGTAATTTAAACATAGGCATAGCGCGGTGCTTCCGGTAGCCAGCGTTGCAATAATGCTTCGGCCTGATCTGGATAATCCTTGAGCATCTGCTGGGCCACATAATGTGCCTGATTGAGCAGGTGATCATCACGTTCCAGTTTGGCTACACGGAAATTCATGTCGCCAGTCTGTTTGGTTCCAAGCAGTTCACCTGGGCCACGCAATTCCAGGTCTTTCTCGGCAATCATAAAACCATCATTGGTTTCGCGCATGATTCTTAAGCGTTCCTGACCATTTTGAGACAGCGGATGTTTATACAGTAGGGCACAGAAACTGGCTTTGGCGCCACGACCGACCCGACCGCGTAGCTGATGCAATTGAGATAGGCCCAGACGTTCAGCATTTTCAATTACCATGATGGAAGCATTGGGTACATCTACCCCGACTTCGATCACGGTGGTGGCAATCAGGAGCTGTAATTCATTATTTTTAAACTGCTGCATTACCGCCTGTTTTTCATCGGCTTTCATCTTGCCATGTACCAGTCCGATATTCAGCGCAGGAAAGCGCTCGCGAATTTCAGCGAAAGTGGCTTCTGCAGCTTGGGCGTCTAAAGTTTCGGACTGTTCTACCAGTGTACACACCCAGTAGGCCTGCTTACCTTCAGCACAGTTGCTGGCAATCCGTTGCAAGACTTCTTCGCGCCGGTCTAATGGAATGGTCACGGTCTGAATCGGGGTACGGCCCGGCGGCAGCTCGTCAATCACCGAGGTATCCAGATCTCCATAGGCCGACATGGCCAGTGTGCGTGGAATCGGAGTCGCAGTCATCACCAGTTGATGCGGTGACATACCATCTAGACCTTTATTTCTGAGTGCAAGACGTTGATCCACACCAAAGCGATGCTGTTCATCAATAATCACCAGACCCAGTTTGGCAAACTCGACATTTTCCTGAAATAGGGCATGCGTCCCGATGACTAGATGAGCGCTGCCATCCCGAATCACCTGTTCTGCGGCGGCGCGAGCTTTACCTTTCTGCTTGCCGGAAAGCCAGGCCACATTTAAGCCCAAAGGCTCAAACCAGCGTTTAAAATTCAGATAATGCTGCTCGGCCAGAATCTCGGTCGGTGCCATCAATGCAACTTGCCAGCCTTCTTCCAGTGCATGGCAAGCTGCGACACCAGCCACCAGGGTTTTACCCGCGCCGACATCGCCTTGCACCAGACGCAACATCGGTTTATTGCTTGTTAAATCCTGCACGATTTCTCTGGATACACGTTTTTGCGCACCGGTCATTTCAAAAGCCAGACTGGCTAAGAGCTGTTTGGCATAGGTTTTACTGGGCGCAAATGAAGGCGCTTCGACTTGCTGAATAAAGGCCCGACGTGTCAATAAACTGATCTGATGTGCCACCAGCTCTTCAAAGATCAGGCGTTGCTGTGCAGGATGCGAGCCTTGTGCCAGCTGCAGCATATTGGCGTTGACTGGTGGATGATGGATATATTCCAGTGCCTGTTTCAGCGCATAACCGTTACTAAATTTTGCTGGCAGCAATTCAGGCAGATGGTCGCTATACTGAGCCAAGGCCTGCTGAATATAATCCCGTATTTTTGGCTGGGTCAGACCTTCAGTCGCCGGATAAATTGCCGTGAGCTGGGTTTGAGGTAAAGGTGTGTCCTCAGTAATGACTTGCAGTTCGGGATGATACATTTCCAGACCGCGCGCACCGACCCGCACTTCACCAAAAATTCTTAAACGGTTACCCAGTTTGCAGCGGTCGGTAATGCCTTTATAAATATGATAAAAACGTAAAGTGACTTTGCCAAAATCATCATCCAGCAGCACAGCCATGGATTTGCGTTTGCCAGGTGGAAAATCCACACCTTTAACGATGCCTTCCAGCAGATAGCTGCGTCCCACGCTCAATTGATTCATAGGAATGATCGTGCTACGGTCTTCATAGTCACGTGGTAGATGAAAAAGCAAATCATCAGTATTGAAGATATTTAGTTTTTCGAGTAATGCAGCGGCGGCATTGCCAACGCCTTGTAACTGATGGACTGCAGCCATGTCCCCTCAACCAGATTTGTGATTCGGTGCTCAATGCATATTTTATTTATCGGTTATGGTAAAACATCCCGACGTGTGGCTAAACAACTATTTGAGCAAGGTCATCAAATTAGCACAATTAGCCAGAGTCCCAAAACAGATTCATTCGCAACTCATCTGATTCAGGATGTGCATCAACTGGATTTAACTGCAGTTGCACCAATTGACTGGGTCTATATATTACTTAGTCCAAAACAAAGTGTGGTTGAAGGTTATCAGCAAACTTATCTGGATTCGGTTCAACCTATTGTCTCTGCCTTGAAACAGCATCCGGTGAAACGGATTGTGGTGGTGTCATCGACACGAGTGTATGGGCAAAATTCCGGTGAAATCGTAGATGACGAAACTGAAATTCACCCGAATGATGCTCAGAGCAAAATCTTGCAGCAGATGGAGCAGGCTTATTTCACTGCTTATCCTGAGAAATGTACCATCATTCGTCCAAGTGGGATTTATGGAGCATCGGTAGAACGCCTACAAAAAATGGCCGCCTCGATGTTGAGATATCCGAATCTGCACTGGTCCAACCGGATTCACATTGAAGATTTATCACGTTTCTTGTCACATATGATTCACGTGGAACATCCGGAATCTTCTTATATTGTGACCGATAACCAGCCAAAATTATTGCATGAAATATTGCAATGGTTCCAACAGCAGCTGGGACTTCCTTTGTTGCAAGTAGAAAGTGAGCAGGTGACAGGTAAGAAACTTTATGCGACTCGAATGCAGAAAATGGGATTTGAGTTAGAGCATCCAGATTGTTATGAGGATTATTTGGAGTTGATGGGGAAAAATAATTCTTAGCTCCTCCTTTTAAAAGAGGAATATTCTTCCCTTTCTCGAAGGGAGGTCAAGAGAAGGGCTTTTTAAATTACCTCTCCCTAACCCTCTCCTGAAAGGAGAGGGAATAAAAAGCCTTACTTCTTCTTCCGCTTCGCGCGTTTCTTGGCTTGTTCAGCTGCAACCGCATCGAGGGCTTCTTTCAGTTCTTCATCCGTAAAGTCGGTGATGTGGTGCAGCATTTGTAGCTTCACTTCATCCAGTACCAAATCTGCATATTGAGCCACATTGGTTAGCTGCTCATCAAAGACAATCGCATTGTCTTCATTGGTACACAGATAACCTTTTTGGGTTAAGACTTTAATAAAGCTCTGGAATAGGGCTTTGTCGAAGAACTCAGGTGAGTTGAACTCATATAGCACAGACAGGCGCTGTCCCACCAGATAACTCAGCTCTTCGACCTGACGGGTCGAAATATTGCCAGAACCACGCTGGGTAATCAGTGCCAAAGTCATGTAGTAACGTTCCAGACTTTGGGTTACTGGTGCAGCTAGAACTTCAAGTTGATGATGTGCTTCTGTATTTGGTGCAGGTGCAATCAGGTTTTCACCATCTTGTGTAATCAGTTTTGAGGCAATTAAGCTGTCAATATGCGCATTCACCTGATCCTGAATCTCATCTTCATGCCATTTTAAAAACAGTTCAGCTTTGAGGAACGGATACAGGGTACTACTGATATTCACGACATCATGACGGCGAATGGTACCGTTATGTTCAACTAGGGCGGCTATCAGGGAGGGCAGCACAAAAGTGTGCACAATATTATTGCGGAAATAGGTCAGCAGAACGGCCTGATTGTCTTCAATGGCAATGATATCGCCCAGTACATGCTTGACTCGCTTGATCAGTTTCAGCTTCATTGCATAGGCAATAATTTCCTTGCCAGAAAGTGGCGTCACCTGCATGCGCTCATCATAAGGCAGGGCAGCCAGCAAGGTGCGATAGGTATCTAGCTGTTTGATACAGATCTCTTCATCCAGCGTATGTTTCGGCGTAGCCAGCAAGATTAAAGATAATAGCGATACTGGATTGATTACGACCGCACTGTTGATGTTTTCCAGAATGGCTTGTGCCGAGCTATTCACTGCATCAGAAACCGCTTGTGGAATCGGATCGTCATTCTTTTCGATTTTGATATTTTCTGCGCCATGCTGTTTCAGAATGTCATCCAGAAATACCGGGTTCCCGAAGTTCAGGTGTACCTTGCCGAAAATGCGTTCAATCTTGCGCAGAGTTTTCAAAATACCAAAAATAGACTCAGCTTCTTTTGGCTTGCCACTCATTTCACCGACATAAGTGCCACCTTCCATCAGGCGTTCATAGCCGATATAGGTCGGCAAAAATACGATCGGCTTAGATTTGCCACGTAAATGACCATGCACGGTCATTGCCAGCATCCCGGTTTTTGGCGGAAGCAAACGACCGGTACGTGAACGGCCCCCTTCAATAAAGTATTCTAATGGTGTATTACGTGACAGGACGCTATACAGATATTCTTTAAACACCGTGGTATAGAGCGCATTGCCGCGGAAAGTACGGCGAATAAAGAAAGCGCCACCACCGCGCAAAATCTGACCGACAAAAGGCATATTCAGGTTATCGCCTGCAGCGATGTACGGCACCATCAAACCACGGCGATAGATCACATAAGACAATAACAAATAGTCAATATGACTGCGGTGACAGGGGGTATAGACAATCTCATAATCCTTGGCCAGTTCACGCACGGTACTGAAATTATGGACTTCCACGCCGTCATAAAGCTGGGTCCATAAGCGGGTCAGGGCCTTGTCGGCAAAACGTACGGTAGAATGAGAATAATCGGAAACGATTTCGTTCAGATAACCGATGGCACGACGTTCAGATTCCAGCATCGAGATTTTGCTACGAATACTGTCATTGCGAATCGCCGCCTGTACATCTGGTGACTTGATCAGGCCATGCATGACATTACGGCGGTCGGACAGGTCCGGCCCGAGAATGACTTCGCGCTGACCATCCAGGTAATCATTTAAAGTGCTGACAATATAGGTGGCCGGCGCTGAATTTGGATGCGTCTCTTTAGCAAAGTTAATCAAGGTGCGTAAAGACTGCGGTTCATGGAACTCTAAATAAGACTGGCGACCATGCAGGCCGATATTGACCAGTTGCTTGACCCGGCTTGGTGTAGACCAGGTATCGGTAAACAGCAGTTTAAACCAGGAATCTTCTTTTTCCGGTTCGCGTCCCCAAAGCACGGTCACCGGTACCAGTTCGACATCCAGCTCAGGATGTTGCTCCAGGATTTCAATCAAGCGTAACAGGCGCGGTGGAAACGCATGTGGCGGTGAACTCAGCAGGTTGTTTTCATCATGATGTTGCAGAAACAGTACTGATGCTTTTTCTTTGTTGTTGCCGATCTGCATTGGATCAAGGGCAGCCGGTAATTTTAAACGGCGCGTTTCTGCATCGACCACCAGTGCATTACTGCGCGAATGGTTCTGTAAAACGTAGCAGACCAGCTTTCGCGAGTCTGTTGCAGTCTGATCAGATTCAGGCGCTGTCACTTCACTTGGTACTTCCCCAAGAACATGAGGGGTAACCACAAGATCAAGTAACTTACTTGAAAGCTTGCGATACATTTGACCAAAGCCATTCTTGGACATAGCTGCTCCTAATTTTACTGACCAAAACCACAGGACTTCTGAGGGGGATTTATTTTGCGGGTTTCTAAAGCGAAACCATATATCTTTTTTTAACAACTTCAACAGAAGTGCTTCAATTTTAGCGTGAAAGCAGGTGCTTTTCCTAGTCACTTATGACATCAGTATGACAGAACAGTCATGCAAACTTTAGAGTTTCGTTCTGATTTTGTGGCAGAATATTCCAGATTCGTTATTTAGATCTGTTTTTCCATTTTGGATATCTCCAATATTACGTAGGTTGCTTATGAATGCCTTAACACAGGAACTGGTCGAGCTGCTCAGCTTAGAAAAGTTAGAAGAAAACATTTTCCGGGGAATCAGCCGTAATCTGGTAGGCAAGCGCGTATTTGGCGGTCAGGTTTTGGGGCAGGCACTCCGCGCAGCCTCTTATACTACAGACCGTCCGGCGCATTCATTACATGCCTATTTCCTGTTTGGTGGTGATGTCAATGCACCGATTATTTATGAAGTAGAACGGATCCGTGACGGTAAAAGCTTTATCAGTCGCCAGGTTCGTGCAATTCAGCATGGCCGGACTATTTTCATGTGTATGGTGTCTTTTGCAGAGCCGGAAGAAGGTTTGAATTATCAGATTTCAGGGCCTGAATATCCGCCAGCAGAAAGCCTGAAAAATGAAGCAGAACTGATCAAACAAATGATCGAGTTTATTCCGGAAAATGTCCGTGCGTCTTTCACCCGTGATCGTCATGTGGAAATTCGCCCGGTCAATCCGCAAAATCCATTCCAGCCTCAACCTGAAGCACCGTCTTATGCGCACTATATCCGTACGCATGACCGTATTGCTGCAGAAGTCGATCAGATCTCCTTGCATCAGGCTATTGCTGCTTTCTATTCTGATTTTACCTTGATGACCACGGCGCTTCGTCCACATGGTCTGAGCTATATCTCGCCAAGTTTACAATGTGCCAGTATTGACCATGCCATGTACTTCCATAAACCGTTCCGTGCAGATGAATGGATGCTTTACGATATGGATGCCACCCAAAGCGCCAGTTCACGCGGCCTGAATTTTGGCCGGATGTGGCAGAACGGTGAGCTCGTCTGCAGTACGACTCAGGAAGGCCTGATCCGTTTGCGTGAAATCGAAACGCAATAATTTTTTCTCGCTCAAAAAGCCGAATCTCAGATTCGGTTTTTTTGTTTTTAAGCTGGATGAAAATGGCCAGTCGATGCCATGTCCTTACACCGCGTTTATAAAATATTACTCGATTCTATAGACACTGCATGGCATAGTGCGGCTTAAGATCAATATTAAAAATGCATGAAAAGATGAGCTTAAATACGCAAATTCTAATTGCCGCCGTATTGGGGGTACTGTTTGGATTTCTACTGACGATATTTCCGCAGACCTCATTTTTTGATATCAGCTTATATGGCATCGGTATTGTCAGCAGTATTTTTATTGGCTTGTTAAAAATGCTGTTAGTGCCGCTGATTTTTAGCTCAATCGTGGTCGGTGTATCCAATCTGCAGGCGGGTGGGCAACTGAGCCGTACCTGGAAAATTACCCTGATGTGTTGTGTGACCACCACCACCTTGGCGCTCATTTTAGGTCTGGCGTGTGCGCATCTGTTTGATGTGGGCAAAGGCGTCGATGTACTGATGTTCCAGGATGCCATGGCACAACATCAAACACCGGATACGCTCACGCCATCTTCTTTCTTTACCAACTTTATTCAAAATACCCTGATCAATCCGTTTAAAGCTTTTGCCGATGGCAATGTCTTGGCAGTGGTGGTCTTTGCGCTATTTGTTGGTGTAGCACTGGTCGCAGGGGGAGATAAATTCCATACTGTACGCAAGCTGAGTCACCAGTTTTTCGAGATCATGATGTTAATGATTGGCTGGGTGATGAAACTGGCACCACTTGGTATTTTTGCCTTATTGGCCAAATTAATTGCCACTGAAGATGTTTCGGTTCTTAGTCGTCTGGCTGAATTCGCTGCGGTAGTCACCGGTACGACAATTTTTCATGGCATCGTGGTCTTGCCTTTATTGTTATGGATTTTCGGCAAGATGGATCCGGTCACGTTCTTTAAAGGCACACGTGCTGCCTTGATTACTGCCTTTGCCACCAGTTCCAGTTCGGCCACCATGCCCCTGTCGATGAAATGCGCACAGGAAAATTTAGGGGTACGCCCACATACCGCAGGCTTTGTAATTCCACTTGGGACCCAGTTAAATATGGATGGTACGGCGCTGTATGAAGCAGCTGCAGCTCTGTTTATTGCCAATTTAATGGGGCTGGATCTGAGTCTGGGGCAACAACTGGTGGTCTGCGCGACTGCGATGATTGCATCCTTAGGTGCACCGGGGATTCCGAGTGCCGGTATGGTGACTATGATTATGGTCTTGCAATCGGTAGGTTTGCCTGCCGAGGCAATTGCCATTCTTTTACCGATCGACCGTTTACTGGATACCGTACGTACAGTGGTGAATGTTCAGGGAGATATGATGATCAGCGTGGTGGTGGACCGGCATACGCGTGAACCCGATCTTCAAGCTACAGATAGCTAAAACATTTAAAAAAATAAAAAAAAGCAGGTATTTGACCTGCTTTTTATTTGTACGTTGAGTTTTAATAAATCAAGAATGATCACAGATCATTTAGGTGATATGGTCTTAATCCGCTGAACGCTTATTCTGATTTAGCTCATCTGCCGCTTCAAGCTCGGATTGATCCTGCTCAAGCAATTCCAGCGGTTCTTCAGCTTCATTTAAATCATGAGTCGATACTTCAGCATGCTCAGAATCAGCTTCACTAAGCTCGAGCTCTTCAAGCGGTTCATCAGATTCATTCAAATCATGCGCTGATGCTTCCGGAATGCTGTCCAGATCATATTCAGATGCTTGATCTAAGGTAAAGTTCAAACGGCCACCCATGACGCTGGCCAGTTCTTCTAAACCTTGTTTGTTCATGGAGGAAAACAGTTGAATCGAGAAATCCAGCTTCATCTTTTTCAATGCCGCTTTGACTTCCTGCAAGGCTTTGGATGCAGGACCACGGTTTAGTTTGTCAGATTTGGTCAATAACACATGCACGAACAACTGGCGGGAATAAGCCCATTCCAGCATCATTACATCAAAGTGTTGCAGGGGATGACGGATATCCATCAACAATACCAGGCCTTGCAAGCTTTGACGGTGAATCAGGTAATTTTCCAGTTCTTTTTGCCAGACCAGTTTCATTTTTTCAGGCACAGCCGCATAACCATAACCGGGTAAGTCGACCAGACGCTGATCCGGATTACCCAGGCTGAAAAAGTTGATCATCTGGGTACGGCCAGGTTTTTTCGATGCACGTGCCAACTGTTTCTGGTTGGTCAGGGCATTAATCGCACTAGACTTACCCGCATTCGAGCGGCCGGCAAAAGCAATTTCATAGCCTGTATCTTCTACACAAAGACTGAGTTTAGGTGCACTCATTAAAAATTCGGCTTTGCGTAGCCAGTTGAGTGCGCGCACAGAATATTCAGTAATGGCAGAATCAACTTTTTTCTCGTAGCTGATCTTTTGCTTAGGCGCATGGGCTGTCTTACTGTTTTTGGATTTTCCTCTGCTGTGGTGCATAACTCAACTTCAATAAATGATCTACAATGAAACATTATAAAGGAAGTCGCACAGGCAAGCGAACTTTGCCGCAAGAATAAGTCACAAGACCTGACCCGGAAGACTTTAAAGATTAATCAGGCCGATCGGAGAATTTGTACTGAAACGCGCATTTCGTGGCCTAATCACATCTTTAAGCACATATTGGTCCAGACTGCTATAAAACTGTTCCACCGCATCATCTAAAATACCTTTTAAACCACAGGTCGGACGTAATACGCAGGGTGGGCTATTGCATTCCACTACATTGCTGTCGCGTTGCAGGATCCGCACAATCTGTCCCAGCTGGAGGCTCAGGCTGGCCGGATTTAAACGTATGCCGCCACCTTTACCACGTGTGGTAATCAGCCACTCCTGTTTCGCCATAAAATGCACGATTTTCATGGCATGATTTTGTGAAACCTGTAATCGCTCGGCAAGTTCTGCAATGGTATAGGGGAGATCACGTGGCTGTGCGACATACATCAGAATCCGAAGCGCATAGTCAGTGAATTTATTGAGTTGCATAACGTCAACAGCTAGAAAATGAAAGAATTGAATGTTAAAAGCTCCACGAATGGAGCTTTTAATCAGAATCTGATGCTAGTCTAAACCGTTTTTGCAATTAAAGCTTGAGCGGGGCAGACACTTCAACTACATCACCAACTTTGTAGTGGTCGATCAGTGTCTGTGCAACCGAGAATGCGGTTGGATTTTCTTCCGCTTTCACAGTAATTTGATATTGCTCGTTTTGAGCCTGATCAAAGCTAAACTGTTGTGGTTGACGAATGTGCTGTTCAGGCACCTGTACACGTACTGAAATATGTTCACCGGCTTCAGCACTTGCAATCGCTGCACCATCTTTAGCTTTAAGTGTAAAGATTTTACCTGCGTCGGTATCATTGACTGCTGCTACTTCAAATTCGCGCCAGCCCGCCCAGCCACCATTTTCAGAAGCTAGGGTGGCATATTTAGATTTTTCCACACCAATCAAAATATCTGCCAGTTGCATATACGCTTCTTTCCAGGCTGCAATCAGGTCTGAGTCCATGGGTACATCTAAAACTTCGCTGATCGAGTGCAACAGATTCTCACCGACAATCGCATATTGATCCGGTTGAATATCCAGGCTGACATGTTTAGTGGTAATGCGTTCGATGGCTTTGGCCAAAACGCCCGGATTGGTAATGTTTTCGGCATAGGCAAGTACTGCGGCAGCCAAGGCACGTGGTTGACGGCCAGTACTTTGATGATCCATGTTGAAGGTGTTTTTCAACTCTGGATGGTTTTTCAGCATGCGGTTATAGAAATACGTGGTAAGTGCTACGCCGTTTTCACGTAAAACAGGAACAGTCGCTTGTACAAGTTCAATATGTTGTGGAGTCATGAGAGCCGTCTACAGGTGTTTTTTAAAAGATGTATTTAAATTACATTTTTTAAAATGGCTTTACAATAGCGCATAGTCATGAAACCATAAAAAAATTACGGGATATAAAAATATCCCATAAAAAGTGTGATGATGATCGGAAAAGGAGCGGGATTATTTGCGGCCAAACAGCGAACCCAGTAAGCCGCGCACAATTTTCTGCCCAGTACTCCCGCCCAGGCTACGGGCAGCACTTTTGGCAAAGGTGCCGACAATATCCTGAGTCAGTTTTTCTCGTTGCTTGGCTGCGCGTTCAGCTTCTTTTTGCTGTTCTCGTGCCAGACGTTCCTGTTCTTTAATTTGCTGCTTGGCAAGAGCTTCCTGTTCCTTGCTTTGCTGTTTTGCAAGTTCGGCGGCCTGAGCCTGTTGCTGGCGTTCTGCGACCTTGTTTTGCAGCATTTCATGGGCGCTGTCCCGATCGACTGGCTGCTCATAAATACCGGCGACAATACTTTGCTGCATGAGAGCCTTGCGTTCTTCAAGCGAGATCGGTGTAAAGGATGAATGCGGCGGCATGACCCAGCCACGCTCTACTATTTGCGGAATGCCTTTTTCATCCAGGCAGCTAATTAGGGCTTCACCGACAGCAAGTTCGGTAATCACCTGATCGACTTTAAATTCAGGATTGGCTCGGAAAGTCTCTGCTGCGGTTTTCACTGCTTTTTGATCTTTGGGAGTGAAAGCCCGCAAAGCATGTTGAACCCGATTGCCGAGCTGGCCTAAGACACTTTCAGGTAAGTCCAACGGATTTTGCGTGACAAAATAAATCCCTACACCTTTCGAGCGAATTAGACGCACCACCTGCTCAATTTTATCCTGTAGGGCAGGGCTAGCATTGTCAAACAAGAGATGGGCTTCATCAAAGAAAAACACCAGTTTAGGTTTGTCCAGATCGCCGACTTCGGGAAGCTGTTCAAACAGCTCGGAGAGCATCCAGAGCAAGAACGTGGCATATAGCTTAGGCGTATTCATCAGCTTGTCAGCCGCCAACAAATTGATATTGCCACGGCCCTGACTGTCCGTTTGTAAAAAGTCCATCAGATCCAGCGCCGGCTCGCCAAAAAACTGGTCACCGCCTTGGTCAGCCAGTGCCAATAAGTTGCGTTGAATCGCACCGAGACTGGCGGGTGAAAGATTGCCATATTCAGCTTTAAAGTCAGCCGCATGCTCAGAGACATAACTCAGCATCGCTTTCAGATCTTTAAAGTCGATCAGCAATAAACCCTGATCATCGGCAATCCGAAACACGGCAGATAAAACGCCTTCCTGGGTGTCATTCAGATTCAGTATTTGCGCCAGCAGCAGCGGGCCAATTTCAGAAATGGTAGTGCGAATCGGATGACCCTGTTCGCCAAATAAATCCCAAAACACCACTGGTGAGGCTGCAAAAGGAATGGACTCGATATTGAGACTTTTAATCCGTTCATCAAACTTGGGGCTGCTTTTACCTGCTTTGGCCAGGCTGGAAACATCGCCTTTAGCATCGGCGAGGAAAACAGGTACACCAATTCGAGAAAAGCTCTCCGCCAATACTTTTAAAGTCACAGTCTTTCCGGTACCAGTGGCACCTGCAATCAAACCATGTCGATTGGCAAGTTGGGAATGCAGCACAATATCCTGCGTGGTATCCGTGGTTTTTTTAGCAATAACAATTGGTGTACCCATAGCTGTTCCTGTTATTTATTATTCATTTTTAAGTCTTTTCATGTGTTGTAGTGCATGCTGAATATCTTGAATCAAATCTTCCGGATATTCCAGTCCAATACAGAAACGAACCAGCAAGCCGTCTTTTAAGTGTGAATGTTCCAGCACACGCATGTCTTTTAAGTTATATAGCATGACCAGACTGATAGGGCCACCCCAACTAAAGCCTAGCTTAAACAGTTTTAAACTATCACAGAAATTTCGGATATCTTGCATGGCGTATGTGCTGTCAAAGATCACGCTGACCAGGCCGGCACTATCACCTTGCTTGCAAATTTCTTTCCAGTACTGATGGCCTGCGCTATCCGGATCAGCAGGATGCAGCACCTGTACAAAATCGGTTTGCTGTTTAAGCCATGTCATTAATGTCAGCGCACTTTTCGACTGGTGTTCATAGCGAAGTTGCATCGAAGCCAGACTGCGTTGTACCTGTGCCACATCATCACCAGAAACACTAATGCCCTGAATGGCATGTGCACGGAACAGTTTGTGATGCAGAACCTTATCTCGCGTAACCACTGAGCCCATCAGGATATCACCACCGCCGCTTGGATATTTGGTCAATGCATGTACTGTCATATCTACACTTAAATGCTCTTCACTAAAATCAAAGGCATCAAAAGCCAGACCTGCGCCCCAGGTATTATCCAGTGCTGTCAGAATATGATGTGCCTGGGCTTTTTTCACCAAACCAGCCAGATCTGGAAATTCCAAAGTGACTGAGCCAGCAGCCTCGAGCCAGACCAGTTTGGCTTTATCTGTAGGCTGGAATGTATCAAGCTCTATGGGGTTGTAGACTTTAACCGTAATTCCATAACGCTTTTCCAGATTGCGTAAATGCTCCATGTTTGGACCATAGATATTGTCAGCCACCCAAACTTCATCCTCCTGGCTTAAAAAGCAAGAATTCACGAGATTAATCGCGGATAAACCACTCGGTGCGAGCAGGTGATACAAGCCACCTTCGAGCTGGGCGATGTTATCGCCCAGAATAAAGGTCGTAGGCGTGCCATGCGTGCCATAACTATAGTCATAGTCATCGGTCCAATGGCGATTAAACAGGGCATCGGTATTGTTAAAGATAATGGTCGATGCACGATAGAGGGGAGGCTGAATGGTAGAAATCGCTTGAGGAGCCTTTCGTGGTGCATGAATCAGGCGAGTTTGAGAGTCTTGTTTCACGTGAATGCGCTCAAATGTAATCAAATATTACTCTAGCTTAAGAGAATCTGTGACTCACTGCCAGTTACGTTGTGAATTGTTTAAAAACAACAAGTCTTATAAAAAGTTGGCTTCATTTTTGCAAAACCTAAATCTATATAGCTAAAAAAATAGGTTGAGGAGCATGAAGTCGCATTTAAAAGTGCATTATTTTCAGCATATTGCTGGTGAAGGTTTTGGTAGTTGTTATGAATTTTTAAAGCAGCATCAGGCGCAAATTACCGCGACTGAATTTTTTGCTTTACCCGTGGATCGACCTTTGGAGATCGAGGCGCTGCCTACAGTGGAAGAGGTGGATTTGCTGATCATTATGGGCGGGACCATGAGTGTGAATGATGAAGCGAATTTCCCTTGGTTAAAAATAGAAAAACGCTGGTTGCGTCGCTATCTTTCGCATGGTAAACCGGCAATTGGCCTGTGTCTGGGTGGGCAGTTGATTGCAAATGCTTTGGGTGCAGGTGTTAGTCGCAATCCTGAGCAGGAATTAGGGTGGACCACGGTGCACAGAGTGGCGAATCTACCAGAGACGTGTTTTAGCCTGCCGGAGCAGTTTAATATTCTGCAATGGCACAATGAAACATTTGAATTGCCCAAAGGTGCAGTCCATCTGGCAGAAAATGAAGCCTGTCGTAATCAGATGTACCAGTTGGGTAGAAATGTATTGGGCTTCCAGTTTCATCCGGAAATTACCCCAGAAACACTCGAATTGTTTTTAGAAAATGAAGGAGAGCTTGCACAATTTTCAGGAAAATATGTGCAAAATTTATTTGAATTAAAAAAAACCACGAAGCAAAAATTTATTGAAGGAAATCAGATATTAAATCGTGCTATAGAATATGTTTTGGCAAAAACTGCCTAATATTTACACAATAAACTATTGTTTTAAGTCATAAATTGAAAACTTGGATAAAACCATAAAAGAGATTTGCTTATGCATTAAACAATGGCTATAATAAGCGACCCTTAAATAGGAAGGGGGTTAACTGCGAATAAAGTAGTTAACTATCGTTACAGTCGTGGCATCGATCATGACCTTAGTGATATTTCACTGCTCTTGACACTTGCCCACATAAAGTGGGATGAGATGCGTCAAGAGTGATTCTTTATATATTTGGCTTGGAGTTTACTGGTATGTCTAACCAGAGAATTCGTATCCGTCTTAAGTCTTTTGATCATCGCCTGATTGATCAATCAGCTCAAGAAATCGTAGAAACCGCAAAACGTACTGGCGCACAAGTGTGTGGTCCAATTCCAATGCCAACACGCATTGAACGTTTTAACGTTTTAACATCACCACACGTAAACAAAGACGCGCGTGACCAGTACGAAATCCGTACTTACAAGCGTTTGATCGACATCGTTCAGCCTACAGACAAAACTGTAGATGCATTGATGAAGTTAGATCTTGCAGCTGGTGTTGATGTTCAGATCGCATTGGGTTAAGGCTTTCGGGTTAATTAACACTCTAAGTTAATTAGGCCGCTTTTTTAGAGGTTTATGCACATGGCTATTGGTTTAGTCGGTCGCAAGTGCGGTATGACACGTATCTTTACAGATGCTGGTGTTTCTGTGCCTGTTACAGTGATTGAGGTTGATCCTAACCGCATCACTCAAATCAAAACGCTTGAAACTGATGGTTATCAAGCGATTCAAATCACTACTGGTGAACGTCGCGAATCTCGCGTAACTAACGCTCAGAAAGGCCACTTCGCGAAAGCGGGTGTTGCAGCTGGTCGTCTAGTTCAAGAATTCCGTGCTACAGAAGCTGATCTTGAAGGTCGTGAAGTTGGTGGTACGCTTACCGTTGAATTGTTCCAAGTTGGTCAAGTTGTTGACGTAACTGGTCAATCTAAAGGTAAAGGTTTCCAAGGTGGTGTTAAGCGTTGGAACTTCCGTACGCAAGATGCAACTCACGGTAACTCAGTTTCTCACCGTGTTTTAGGTTCTACTGGTCAAAACCAGACTCCTGGTCGCGTATTCAAAGGCAAAAAAATGGCTGGCCATTTAGGTGCTGAACGCGTAACTACACAGGGTCTTGAGATCGTTGCTATCGACACAGAACGTTCAGTTCTAGTTGTTAAAGGCGCGGTTCCTGGTGCTACTGGTGGCGACGTAATCGTTCGTCCTACGATCAAGGCCTGAGGGGAAATAACGTGAATTTAAATACTGTTTCCGGCTCTGCTGTTGAATTATCAGAAGTTGCGTTCGGTCGTGAATTTAATGAAGCTCTTGTTCACCAAGTGGTTACAGCTTATTTAGCTGGTGGCCGTCAAGGTTCAAAAGCTCAGAAATCACGTGCAGACGTTTCTGGTGGTGGTCGCAAGCCATTCCGTCAAAAAGGTACTGGCCGCGCTCGTGCTGGTTCTATTCGTAGCCCAATCTGGGTTGGCGGTGGTAAAACTTTTGCTGCTCGTCCACAAGACTGGTCTCAAAAAGTAAACCGTAAAATGTACCGCGGTGCTATGCAATGCATCCTAGCTGAACTTGTTCGTCAAGATCGCCTAGTTTTAGTTGAAGAGTTTGCTGTTGCAGCTCCAAAAACTAAAGAATTGCTTGCAAAACTTAACGACTTGAATGCGACTCGCGCATTGATCGTTACTGATGCTGTTGATGAGAACCTGTATCTTGCTGCGCGCAACATTCCACACGTTGATGTGGTTGATGCTGCTGCAATCGATCCGGTTAGCTTGATTGCGTTCGACAAAGTTGTTATGTCTGTAGCTGCTGCTAAGAAAATTGAGGTAGAACTCGGATGAACAACGAACGTATCTATCAAGTCCTGCAAGGACCTGTATTCTCAGAAAAAGCACAAGTTTTAGGTGAAACTGCTGGTGTTCAAGTGTTTAAAGTTGCATTAAATGCAAACAAGCTTGAAATCAAAAAAGCAGTGGAACAACTCTTTGGTGTGGAAGTTGTTAAAGTTAACACGACTATCACTAAAGGTAAGTCTAAACGCTTTGGTAAAACATTAGGACGTCGTTCTGATGTTAAAAAAGCATACGTCACCCTGAAAGCTGGCCAAGATGTTGAAATGGCTGACTTGGGCGATACCGCTGAAAGCACAGCGGAATAAGGACGAGAATTATGCCTATTCAAAAATGTAAGCCAACGTCTCCAGGACGTCGCTTTGTAGAGAAAGTGGTTCACGATCACCTTCACAAAGGCGCACCATACTCTCCGTTGGTTGAAGCTAAAAAACGTACTGGCGGCCGTAATAACAACGGTCACATCACGACTCGTCACGTTGGTGGCGGTCACAAGCAGCACTACCGTCTAGTTGACTTTAAACGTAACAAAGATGGTATTCCTGCAACTGTAGAGCGTATCGAATACGATCCTAACCGTACTGCACACATTGCACTTGTATTGTATGCTGACGGTGAGCGTCGTTATATCATCGCTCCTAAAGGCCTTCGCGCTGGCGATAAAGTACAGTCTGGTAACGATGCTCCAATTCGTCCAGGTAACTGCTTGCCGCTTCGCAACATGCCTATCGGTTCTACTCTTCACAACATCGAACTTAAAATCGGTAAAGGCGCGCAGTTAGCTCGTTCAGCTGGTACTTCAGTTCAGCTGTTGGGTCGTGACGGTTCTTACGCTATCGTTCGTCTGCGTTCAGGCGAGATGCGTAAAATTCACGTTGAATGCCGTGCTGTGTTAGGTGAAGTATCTAACTCAGAAAGCAACCTTCGTTCACTAGGTAAAGCTGGTGCATCACGCTGGCGTGGTGTTCGTCCTACCGTTCGTGGTATGGCGATGAACCCAGTTGACCATCCACATGGTGGTGGTGAAGGGCGTAACAAAGGTATTCAACCTGTAAGCCCATGGGGTCAAAAAGCTAAAGGGTACAAGACACGTACCAATAAGCGTACGACTAAGATGATTATTCGCGACCGTCGCGTTAAGTAACAAGTAAAGGAATCTGACAATGCCTCGTTCTCTGAAAAAAGGCCCATTCGTCGATGCGCACTTGTTCGCTAAGGTTGAAGCGGCTATCGCGGCTAATAACCGTAAGCCGATCAAAACTTGGTCGCGTCGTTCGATGATCCTCCCGGATTTTGTTGGTTTAACAATTTCTGTACACAATGGCCGTAACCACGTTCCTGTGATCGTTTCTGAGCACATGGTTGGTCACAAGCTTGGTGAATTTGCACCAACTCGTACCTATCGCGGTCACGGTGTTGACAAGAAATCTAAACGTTAATGGGTGCTATGATGGAAGTAACTGCTAAATTACGCGGTGCCGCTATCTCGGCACAAAAAGCTCGTTTGGTTGCAGATCTTATCCGCGGCAAATCTGTTGCGCACGCTCTTAACATCCTTAACTTCAGCAACAAAAAAGCTGCAGTTCTAGTTAAGAAAGCGTTGGAATCTGCGATTGCAAACGCTGAACACAATAACAGTTTAGATGTAGACGACCTTAAAGTTTCTACGATCTACGTTGATGAAGGCATGAGCCTGAAACGTATTATGCCACGTGCTAAAGGCCGTGCAGATCGTATTACTAAGCGTACTTGTCACATCACCGTTAAGGTAGGGGTTTGATATGGGTCAGAAGGTTCATCCAATCGGTATCCGCCTAGGTGTTGTGAAACGTCATAACGCTAACTGGTATGCGAATCCGAAACAATACGCTGAATACTTGCTTAAAGATCTTCAAGTTCGTGAGTTTTTGATCAAAAAACTTAAAAACGCGATGATCAGCAACATTCTTATCGAGCGTCCTACAGGCGCTGCTAAAGTAACTATTAGCACTGCTCGTCCAGGTATCGTAATCGGTAAAAAAGGCGAAGATATTGAGAAACTACAACGCGAATTAACATCTATCATGGGTGTTCCTGCGCAAGTAAGTATCAATGAAATTGATCGTCCAGACTTAGACGCGCGTCTAGTTGCTGAAGCTATCGCTTCTCAATTGGAAAAACGTGTAATGTTCCGTCGTGCTATGAAGCGTGCGGTTCAAAACACAATGCGTGCTGGTGCTAAAGGTATCAAAGTAGAAGTTTCAGGCCGTTTAGGTGGTGCTGAGATTGCTCGTACTGAGTGGTATCGTGAAGGTCGTGTACCTCTACATACGCTTCGTGCAGATATCGACTATGCGACTATGCGTGCTGAGACTACTTACGGTACGATCGGTGTTAAAGTTTGGATCTTCCGTGGTGAGATCTTGGGCGGCATGAAACAAGTCATGAACCCAGCTCCAGCTGAAGAGCGTCCAGCTAAACGCGGTCGTGGTCGTGGTGAAGGTCAAGAGCGTCGTGGTCGTCGCAATGATCGTTCTGCTGAAAAAGGAGAATAATCCATGTTGCAACCTAAGCGTACTAAATTCCGTAAAGTGCAGAAAGGCCGTAACACTGGTCTAGCACACCGCGGTAGCACAGTATCTTTCGGTACTATTGCACTTAAATCAGTTGAACGTGGTCAAATGACTGCGCGTCAAATTGAAGCAGCGCGTCGTACAATTAGCCGTCGTATTAAGCGTGGTGGTAAGATCTTTATCCGTGTATTCCCGGACAAACCGATTACTTCTAAGCCTCTTGAAGTGCGTATGGGTAAAGGTAAAGGTTCTGTGGAATATTGGGTTTGCCAAATCAAACCAGGTAAAGTCTTGTACGAAATTGATGGTGTTAACGAAGAATTGGCTCGCGAAGCGTTTACGCTTGCAGCAGCTAAGCTTCCGTTTAAAACCGCTATCGTGACTCGGACGGTAATGTAATGAAAACTAAAGATCTACGTGAAAAGTCGGTAGAAGAGTTGACAGCTTTGCTTGATGAGCAACAGCTTAACCAATTCCGTCTTCGTATGGCGAAAGCAACTGGTCAATTGGGTAAATCGCATGAAGTTGCACTTACTCGTCAGACTATTGCTCGTATTAAGACCCTCCTTACCGAAAAACAGGGGAACGGACAATGAGTGATAAAACAGTCCGCACGTTAACTGGCAAAGTTGTAAGCGACAAGATGGATAAATCTATCGTTGTTCTTATTGAACGCCAAGTTCAACACCCGTTGTATGGCAAATTAATCCGCCGTTCAACAAAATTACATGCTCATGATGAGAACAACACAGCGAAAGCTGGTGATGTTGTAACCATTAAAGAAAGCCGCCCAATTTCTAAAACTAAGTCTTGGACTCTAGTTGAAGTTGTTGAAGCAGCTGCTGAGTAATTAACGTTCTTGTTGCATCATCGGTCAATTTCGAGTACTCTTTGAGCCTTTCGAAATTTCGACCGGTGTTGCTCGGTTTTGGAGTAGGGCAATGATTCAGACCGAAACTATGCTCGACGTAGCAGACAACAGTGGTGCACGCCGCGTACAATGTATTAAAGTACTTGGTGGCTCGCATCGTCGTTATGCTTCTGTTGGCGACATTATTAAAGTTACTGTAAAAGAAGCAATTCCACGCGCACGTGTTAAAAAAGGTGACGTGATGAATGCGGTTGTGGTTCGTACAAAATTCGGTATCCGTCGTGCAGACGGTTCAGTGATTCGTTTCGACGATAACGCTGCTGTTATTTTGAACAACAACAAAGCGCCGATTGCAACTCGTATTTTCGGACCAGTGACTCGTGAACTTCGTACTGAACAGTTCATGAAAATTATTTCATTGGCTCCTGAAGTTCTATAAGAGGCGATCATGGCTAAGATTAAAAAAGGCGATCAAGTAATTGTGATCGCAGGTAAAGAAAAAGGCAAACAGGGTACTGTTCTGTCTGTTTCTAATGACCGTGTTAAGGTTGAAGGTCTTAACTTGGTGAAGAAGCATCAGAAGCCAAACCGTGCTACAGGCGCTGAAGGTAGCGTTGTAACTCAGGAAGCTTCGCTTCATATTTCAAACGTGGCAGTTTTTAATGCTACAACCCAAAAGGCTGACCGTGTTGGTTACCAAGTGATTGATGGCGTGAAAACTCGCGTATTCAAATCAAATGGTGAATCAGTGGCGGTAGCGAAGTAATAGGTTGATATAGGCCATGGCCAGACTTAAAACACGTTACAACGACGAACTTAAAGCTCAATTACAAGAAGTATTGGGCGTTAAGAATGTGATGGAGATTCCTCGCATCACTAAAATCACGATCAACATGGGTGTTGGCGCAGCTGCCGCTGACAAAAAACTCCTTGATGGTGCTCTTTCAGATATGCAAGCTATCGCTGGTCAAAAACCAGTACTTACGTTAGCTCGTAAATCAATCGCTGGTTTTAAAATCCGTGATGGTTGGCCGATCGGTTGTAAAGTTACTTTACGCGGCGAACGTATGTACGAATTCTTGGACCGTTTGATCTCGATTGCGATCCCTCGTATCCGTGACTTCCGTGGTTTCTCTGCGAAATCATTCGACGGTCGTGGTAACTACTCAATGGGTCTTAAGGAACAAATCATGTTCCCTGAAATCGATTTTGACAAGATTGATCGTATTCGTGGTATGGATATTACCATTACTACGACTGCTCGCACCGATGACGAAGGCCGTGCGCTTATGCGTGCATTCGGCTTCCCGTTCAAATAAGAGGTCGATATGGCTAAGAAAGGTATGATTAATCGCGAATTGAAACGCGAAGCTACTGTTGCTAAATACGCTGCAAAACGTGCTGAATTAAAAGCTGTTATTGCAAACGTAAATGCATCAGACGAAGAACGTTTCGAAGCGATGATGAAATTACAAGCATTACCACGTAATGCATCTCCAGTACGTCTACGTAACCGTTGTGGTTTAACTGGTCGTCCTCATGGTTACTTCCGTAAGTTCGGTTTAAGCCGTAACAAATTACGTGAAACAGTAATGCAAGGTGATGTACCTGGCGTTGTTAAGGCAAGCTGGTAAGGAGCACTATAGATGAGTATGCAAGATACCGTTGCCGACATGCTAACACGTGTTCGTAACGCACAAATGGCAAAGAAACAAACTGTTTCTATGCCTAATTCTAAGTTGAAAGTAGCAATTGCTAACTTACTTCAACAAGAAGGTTATATTTCAAACGTAGAAGTTGCGGATGCTGAAGGCAAACCAACTCTTACTTTGACTTTAAAGTATTTCGAAGGCAAACCAGTTATCGAAACTGTGAAACGCGTAAGCCGTCCAGGTCTACGTCAGTATCGCGGTAAAGATGCACTTCCTAGCGTTAAGCAAGGTTTAGGTATTGCAATTGTTTCTACAAGCAAAGGCATCATGACTGATCGCGCTGCACGTGCTGCAGGCGTTGGTGGTGAAGTTATTGCTTTTGTTTCTTAATAGGTGATTCCTCATGTCTCGTGTGGCTAAAGCCCCAGTAACTGTACCTAACGGTGTAACAGTTACTCAGAACGGCCGGCAGGTCGAAGTGAAAGGCACTAAAGGTACATTGTCTTTCAACCTGCATGCGCTGGTCGAGCTTAAACAGGAAGACAGTATTCTAGCTATTGCTCCAGTACAAGAGTCGAAAGACGCTTGGATGCAAGCTGGTACTGCTCGCGCTGTGCTTAACAACCTTGTAAAAGGTGTTAGCGAAGGTTTCGAACGTAAGTTACAGCTTATCGGTGTTGGTTATAAAGCTGCGGTTAAAGGTGACGTTGTTCATCTTAACCTTGGTTTCTCTCACCCGATCGATTATGCACTTCCTGCAGGTGTAACTGCTGAAACTCCAACTGCAACTGAAATCATTCTTAAATCTGCTGATAAAGCAGCTTTAGGACAGGTTGCTGCAGATATCCGTGGTTACCGTCCACCAGAGCCATATAAAGGCAAAGGTGTTCGTTATTCTGACGAAGTTGTACTTCGTAAAGAAGCTAAGAAGAAATAAGGCGCGAGGTTCTTATGAACGAAAAGAAACAATCCCGTTTGCGTCGTGCGAAAAGCACACGCTTGCACATCCGTGCATTGGGTGCGACTCGTTTGTGTGTAAACCGCACTCCGCGTCACATCTATGCTCAAGTTATCTCTGCAGATGGTGGCAAAGTATTAGCGCAAGCTTCTACTTTAGACGCTACTCTACGTGCGGGTACAACTGGTAACGTTGAAGCAGCTCAAAAAGTAGGTGCTTTAATCGCAGAACGCGCTAAAGCAGCTGGTGTTACTAAAGTTGCATTTGACCGTTCTGGTTTTAAATATCATGGTCGTATCAAAGCCTTGGCTGATGCTGCTCGTGAAAACGGCTTGGAGTTCTAATCATGGCTAAAGTTGAACAAAACGAAGGTCTTGTTGAAAAGCTGGTTGCCGTTGATCGTGTAGCCAAAGTTGTTAAGGGTGGTCGTATCTTCTCTTTCACAGCATTAACTGTTGTGGGTGATGGTAATGGTCGCGTAGGTTTTGGTCGTGGTAAAGCACGTGAAGTTCCAGCTGCTATCTCTAAAGCACTTGAAGCTGCTCGTCGCAATATGATTACTGTTGACCTTGTTGATGGTACGTTACAGCACCCAATTCATGCACGTCACGGCGCTAGCCGCGTATTCATGCAGCCTGCCTCTGAAGGTACAGGTGTAATTGCTGGTGGCGCTATGCGTGCAGTTCTAGAAGCTGTAGGCGTACGTAACGTGTTGACTAAATGCCGTGGTTCTACTAACGCTGCTAACGTAGTAAACGCAACTTTCAATGGTTTGCGTGATATGACTACTCCTGAAAAGGTTGCTGCGAAACGTGGTCTTTCAGTAGAACAAATTCAAGGGTAATCAATCATGAAAACGATTAAAGTTACCCAGACTAAATCTGCATCGCACCGCTTGAAAAATCACAAGCTTAGCCTGCAAGGTTTAGGTCTGCGTCGTATTGGTCATACTGTAGAAGTGTTAGACACACCTTCTAACCGTGGTATGATCAACCAAGTCTACTATATGGTTAGTGTAGAGGAATAAGCCATGACTCTGCGTTTAAATACAATTGCACCTGCAGAAGGTGCTAAACGTGACAACCTTCGTTTAGGCCGTGGTATCGGTTCTGGCGTTGGTAAGACCGGTGGCCGTGGTGTCAAAGGTCAAAACTCACGTAAGAGCGGTGGTACTCGTCCAGGTTTCGAAGGCGGTCAAACAGCACTTTATCGTCGTTTGCCTAAATTCGGCTTCACTAGCCAATTGGCTTTGAAAACTGCTGAAGTACGTTTATCTGAGCTTGCTAAAGTTGAAGGCGACATCGTGTCTCTTGAAACTTTAAAAGCTGCGAACGTTGTACGTAAAGACATGATCCGTGCTCGTATCGTACTTTCTGGTGAAATTACTCGTGCATTCACTGTTAAAGGTGTTGCATTGACTAAAGGCGCTAAAGCTGCTGTTGAAGCTGCTGGCGGCAAAGTCGAGGAGTAATCCCCAGTGTCTATGACTCCTAGTTCTTCAGGTCATGTCAACATGATGAAAGGCCAACCATTTCATGTGAAATACCGTGAAATTATTCGTCGAATGATGTTTCTCATTGGTGCGTTGTTGGTGTTTCGACTAGGAGCGCATATTCCAGTACCAGGCATCAATAATGCTGCGTTAGAAAACTTGTTTAATGCAAACCAAGGTACCATCCTTGGTTTGTTTAACATGTTTTCTGGTGGTGCATTAGAACGAATGTCTATTCTTGCTCTCGGGATCATGCCATACATCTCTGCATCAATTATCGTGCAGTTAATGTCAACTGTGGTTCCTTCGCTGGAAGCTTTAAAGAAAGAAGGCGAGCAAGGCAAACGTAAAATTAATCAATACACACGACAAGGTACATTATTCTTAGCGCTGGTACAGGCGGTAGGTATGTGTGCAGGCCTAATCAGTCAGGGGATTACCCTGAATACTGGTTTGGCTTTTTATGTTCCTGCAGTAACCTCACTGGTTGCGGGGACCATGTTCTTGATGTGGTTGGGTGAACAGATTACCGAGCGTGGGGTGGGGAATGGTATTTCCATGATCATCTTCGCGGGTATTGTTGCCGGATTGCCTAATCTGATTATGCAATCTTTCTCATCTGTAGATAATGGCCAGACCAGCCTGATTGGCTTGGTAATTTTTGGTTTGTTGTCTCTGGGTGTTTTGGCAGCGATCGTATTTATCGAGAAAGCGCAACGTCGTATTCCCGTAAACTACGCCCAAAAACAACAAGGTCGTCGTGTATTTACTGCACAGCAGACACATTTGCCATTAAAAATTAATATGGCGGGTGTGATTCCGGCAATTTTTGCCAGCTCATTGCTTTTGTTCCCTGCGAGCTTAGGTCAGTGGGTGGGTAGTGCAGATCCAAATGCTGGATTTATTAAGCGTAGCCTGCAAGATGTAGCATTGGTATTGTCGCCTGGTCAGCCGTTGTATTTGGTGCTCTTTGGTGCGTTAATTATCTTTTTCTGTTACTTCTATACAGCACTGGTATTTAGTCCTAAAGAAGTGTCAGAGAACTTGAAACGCAGCGGAGCTTACGTGCCTGGTATACGTCCAGGTGAGCAAACTGCTCGTTACTTAGATCATATTCTCAATCGTTTGACGTTTATTGGCGCGATTTACATCGCAGTCATTTGTTTAATGCCGATGGTATTGCAAAGTTCATTTGGTATTCCATTCTATTTGGGTGGTACCTCTTTGCTGATTGTTGTGGTAGTAGTGATGGACTTTATGGCTCAGCTGCAATCACACCTTACTTCGCACCAATACGATAATCAAACGTTAATGAGAAAAACGACTGCTCATCCTAAGGGATAAGCGCACTTGAGGTTTCATCATGAAAGTACAAGCTTCTGTTAAGAAAATTTGTGGTAGCTGTAAAGTTATCCGTCGTAATGGGGTTATCCGCGTAATTTGTAGCGCAGAACCTCGTCATAAGCAGCGTCAAGGTTAATCTGATTAAGACCTGTTGATTTCTGTAGGCGAATTAGGTTATTATCCGCCCCTCAAGATTTTTGTGGGGCGGTTGATTATCTACTGCCTTTTTGGAGAAAATTGAATGGCTCGTATTGCCGGTGTAAACATTCCGGATAACAAGCACGCTGTTATCTCTCTAACGTATATCTTTGGTATTGGTCGCCATACTTCAAAAGCTATCTTAGCTGCTGCTGGTATTGCTCCAACTACTAAGATCCGTGAATTAGATGACGCTCAGCTTGATGCGATTCGTGCAGAAGTTGCTAAGGTTCCGACCGAAGGTGATTTACGTCGCGAAATTTCCATGAACATTAAACGTTTAATGGATTTAGGCTGCTACCGCGGTCTTCGTCATCGTCGCAGCTTGCCTGTCCGCGGTCAACGCACCAAAACTAACGCTCGTACCCGTAAAGGTCCGCGCAAACCTATTAAGAAATAAGATTTCTGGAAGCTAAAAGATGGCTAAAGATACTCGCGCACGCAAGAAGGTCACTCGTACCGTCTCTGAAGGTGTCGCACACATTCACGCTTCTTTTAATAACACCATTGTGACTATTACCGATCGTCAAGGTAATGCACTGGCTTGGGCCACTTCAGGTGGACAAGGCTTCCGTGGATCACGTAAATCAACTCCGTTCGCTGCTCAGGTAGCTGCTGAAGTTGCTGGTAAAGCTGCTTTAGACTACGGTTTGAAAAACTTGGACGTCCTTGTAAAAGGTCCTGGTCCTGGTCGTGAATCTGCGGTTCGTGCTTTAGGTGCAGTGGGTTATAAAATTAACAGCATTACCGATGTGACGCCAATCCCGCACAACGGTTGCCGTCCACCTAAAAAACGTCGCGTGTAAGGAGAAACATTCATGGCTCGTTATATTGGTCCAAAATGCAAACTCTCTCGTCGCGAAGGGACAGACCTGCAACTTAAATCAGGCGTTAAACCGTTTGATGTTAAGACAAAAAAACATGCGAAAGTTCCTGGCCAACACGGCGGGGCTCGTGGTGGTAAACAATCTGAGTACTCACTACAATTACGTGAAAAACAAAAAGTACGTCGCATGTACGGTGTTTTAGAGCGTCAATTTAGTAACTACTATAAAGAAGCTGCTCGTGTTAAAGGCGCAACTGGTGAAAACCTGTTGAAGCTACTTGAAAGCCGTCTTGATAACGTTGTTTATCGTATGGGTTTCGGTTCTACTCGCGCAGAAGCTCGTCAGTTAGTATCTCACCGTAGCATCACTTTGAATGGCCGTCGTGTTAACATTGCGTCTATCCAAGTTAAAGCGGGTGATGTGATCGCAGTTCACGAAGGCGCTAAGCAACAATTACGTATCAAAAACGCAATTGAATTAGCTACTCAACGTGGTATGCCTTCTTGGATGGAAATCGACCATTCTAAATTAGAAGGTACGTTCAAAGCTGCACCGGATCGTTCTGATTTACCTGCTGAAATCAACGAAAGCTTGATTGTAGAATTGTATTCTAAATAATCCTTGAGGAAGCAATATGACGCGTACTGCAAATGAGTTTCTAACTCCGCAAGCGATCAAGGTCGAAGCGGCAAGCGGGACCTCGGCAAAAGTTATTCTAGAACCATTAGAGCGTGGCTTTGGTCATACTCTTGGTAATGCTTTACGTCGCATCCTTCTTTCTTCTCTACCTGGCGCAGCTGTGGTAGAAGTTGAGATTGAAGGGGTCGAGCACGAGTACAGTACTTTGGAAGGCTTGCAGCAGGACATCGTCGAGCTCTTGCTGAACCTAAAAGGATTGTCGATTAAGCTGTTCGATCAAAATGAAGCTTATTTAACATTAGAGAAACAAGGTGCAGGCGACGTAACTGCGGCTGACCTTCGTTTACCTCATAATGTTGAAGTGGTTAACACTGAACATTTGATCGGTACTTTAAGTGCCTCAGGCTCATTGAAAATGCGTCTGAAAGTGGCTCAAGGTCGTGGCTACGAGACTTCTGATTCACGCTTCCCTGAAGGCGAAACTCGCCCAGTGGGTCGCTTGCAGTTAGATGCGTCTTACAGCCCAATCAAACGTGTTTCATACACCGTGGAAAACGCGCGTGTAGAACAACGTACTGACCTTGATAAACTGATCATTGATCTTGAAACTAATGGTACTGTAGATCCTGAAGAAGCGATCCGCAAAGCTGCAACTATTTTGCAGCAACAAATTGCGATCTTCGTTGACCTTCAGAAAGATCAAGCACCTGTTGCTCAAGAGCCTCGTGAAGAAGTTGACCCAATCTTGCTTCGCCCAGTAGATGATCTAGAGCTAACTGTTCGTTCTGCTAACTGTTTGAAAGCAGAAAACATTTACTACATTGGTGATCTTGTACAGCGTACCGAAGTTGAGTTGCTTAAAACTCCTAACTTGGGTAAAAAATCGCTTACTGAGATCAAAGATGTTCTGGCTTCTAAAGGCTTACAACTCGGCATGCGTTTAGAGAACTGGCCACCGGCTAGTCTCCGTATGGACGATCGTTTCGCCTATCGTAGCCGTTAATTAAGTAGGACTATCACCATGCGTCATCGTAATAGTGGTGTGAAATTAGGCCGTACAAGCAGTCATCGTAAAGCGATGTTCCAAAACATGGCTAACTCTTTGTTCGAGCACGAGTTGATCAAAACAACTGTGCCTAAAGCAAAAGAGTTACGTCGTGTAGCTGAGCCTTTAATCACTTTAGCTAAAAACGATACAGTAGCAAACCGTCGTTTGGCGTTTGCTCGTACTCGTTCAGCAGCAACTGTTGGTAAATTATTTACCGTTCTTGGCCCTCGTTACAAAGAGCGTAACGGCGGTTATCTACGTGTTCTTAAAGCGGGCTTCCGTGCAGGTGATGCTGCACCGATGGCTTACGTTGAGCTAGTAGATCGCGAAGTTAACTAATTTCGTGAAGAATAACGTAAGTTGTTCGAAAAGGTCGGTTGAATAAACCGGCCTTTTTTAATGCCTGTATATTTTAATTTAAAGTGATTGAGTTCAACATAACTGATCTGGCCTGAAAAGATAAAAAAATAGTGGCTTTTTAATGAACTTGACATTGTGTATTGTCAGTTTTGTGATTTAATAAAAACAGATAGCATCGCTTAGGTAAAAGAACAACATGGAAAAGCAGGTAGATATTTTAATTGTGGGTGCAGGGATCTCGGGGATTGGTCTAGCAGCACATCTTTCTAAACATTGTCCAAAACGCTCTTTTGAGATTATTGAACGCCGCGAAAGTATTGGTGGAACTTGGGATCTGTTTAAATATCCGGGAATCCGTTCTGATTCGGATATGTCGACTTTTGGTTTTAATTTCAAACCCTGGAAGAAAGAAAGCGTGCTTGCCGATGGCGCATCCATCAAAAATTATCTGGCTGAAGTGGTAGAAGAGTTTAAACTTCAGCCAAAAATCCATTTCCAGCATCGGGTTCTGAGTGCTAATTATGATTCTGCCACCTGCAAATGGTCAGTAGAGATTGTGGACGCACAGGGTAAGACGCAGATCTGGATCGCCAACTTTATACTGGGTTGTACCGGTTATTATAATTATGATCAGGGTTTTCAGCCGGAGTTTCCAAATCAAACTGCATTCAAAGGTGAGTTTATTCATCCGCAACATTGGCCGGAAAATTTAAACTATAAAGGCAAAAAGGTGGTCATTATTGGTAGTGGTGCGACCGCGATTACCTTGGTTCCTGCGATGGTCAAAGGTGGAGCAGGTCATGTGACCATGTTGCAGCGTTCACCGACTTATATTGCCTCTGTGCCTTCGGTCGATTTTATTTATTCAAAAATGCGTAAATATCTGCCCGAGGAGGTCGCCTATAAGCTGACACGTGCGCGTAATATCGGCATGCAGCGCGGGATTTATGCTTTGGCACAGAAACAGCCAAAATTATTAAAATCGCTTTTGCTTAAATCGGTGCAACTTCAGCTGAAAGGTAAAGTGGACATGAAGCACTTTACCCCGAATTATGAACCTTGGGATCAGCGTCTCTGTGTGGTACCGGATGGGGATCTGTTTGAAATTTTACGTGAAGGGCAGGCATCGGTTGCAACGGATCAGATAGAAACCTTGACCGAAACGGGAATTCAGCTGAAATCAGGTCAACATCTGGATGCTGATATTATTGTCTCTGCCACTGGCCTGAACATTCAAATCCTCGGCGGGATTCAGGCGACGATGGATGGTCAGCCTATCGATACCTCACAGCATATGCTATACAGAGGCATCATGGTCAGTGATATACCGAATATGGCGCTGATTATTGGCTATATCAATGCCTCGTGGACGCTTAAAGTCGACATTGCAGCTGAGTATATTTGCCGTCTGTTGAACTATATGGATCAACAGGGTTATGCGCAGGTGATTGCTCAGGGAGATCAGAGTGAATTGCTTCAGGATACTGTCATGGGCAGTCTCAGTTCGGGTTATATTGCCCGTGCTGCAGACGTGATGCCAAAGCAGGGTAAACATGCTCCGTGGAAAGTTAGCAATAATTATCTGGCAGACCGTAAGGAGCTCAAACAGACTTCGTTTGAAGATGGTGTACTGAAATTTAGAAAAAACAGCAATGCTTTAAAGCATAAACCGCGTTTGGTCTCTTAAAGTTATATTTTTGCATACAGAAAAAGGAGTCCTAAGAGACTCCTTTTTTATACGTCGGTTTTACAGTGAACGTGCAATCAGTTCTTTCATAATTTCATTGGTACCTGCATAAATCCGGTTGGCACGGTTGTCGATATAGGCACGGGCAATCGGATATTCCAGCATATAACCATAGCCGCCATGCAATTGCAGACATTCATCTACGACTTTACTATATATTTCTGAAATCTTGTATTTGGCCGCAGCAGCGGCATCTACGCCTAGTTCATGCTTGAGTTGCAGCTCCATACAGCGATCCAGATAAGCGCGACAGACTTCAATTTCGGTACGCAGTTCTGCCAGTTTAAAACGGGTATTTTGAAAATGGCTGATGCTCTTACCAAATGCCTGACGTTCCTTGGTATATTTTACTGTGTGGGCAAAAGCGGCTTCGGCGCCTGCCTGACAGATAATTGCCACAATCAGGCGTTCCCAGGCCAGTTCTTTCATCAGCATCATAAAGCCCATGCCTTCCAGACCGAGCAGGTTTTCTGTGGGTACCCGAACATTGTCAAAGAATAGTTCGCAGGTATCCTGACCTTTCATGCCAATTTTATTCAGCGGCTTGCCCTTACTAAATCCGGCACGCTCTGCTTCGACCATAATCAATGAAAGATTGGCTGAACCTTTGTCATTATTGCCGGTTTTACAGACCACAATCGCCATGTCACAGAGATAGCCATTGGTAATAAAGATTTTGGAACCATTAATCACATAGTCATCGCCATCCAATACAGCAGATGTACGGACTGCTTGCAGGTCAGAGCCAGTTCCCGGTTCGGTCATGGCAATCGCGGTGACGACCTCTCCAGAGGCCATTTTGGGTAGCCATTGCTGTTTTTGATCTTTATTACCAAAATTCAGCAGATAATTGGCAACAATATCCGAATGCAATGAAAATCCGGTTGCTGAATCTCCAGCATACGCCTGTTCCTCAATCAAAATCATGCTATACAGCCGGTCTACGCCAGAGCCGCCATATTCCTCAGGCATGGTAGCGCAGAGCAATCCAAGCTCACCGGCTTTATTCCACAGCTCTCGATCTACATGCTGCTGACTTTCATAACGCTCGGTATGTGGAATGACTTCTTTCTCATAAAATTTACGTACCGTCTCGCGAAAAGCATCATGTTCGGTACTAAAGAGTTGGCACGGCAGCATCGGGGCAAGTGGGCGAATGGCTGCAGATTGCATCTTGTTATTCCTTATTTTGATTTGTTTGGTTTAACTTAGGTCATGCCAAGATCAGCAGCAATGAGCGGAATGTTCAAATGACTTAAATCTGCTGATGCTTTTGGTCATTTCTATGAAATCCCTCGAAATTCAGCCAGCGCTTCAGGTAAACTATTCGGGTTTATAACGAGTTGGGGAAATTCGATGACTGATGACATCAGCTTAGAAGAGCGCAAAGTGATTTATCGTGCGCGTCGTGGTCTAAAAGAACTGGATGTATATTTTGATCCCTACGTAAAAAACCATTACCTGAATGCTGAGCCTTTCGAAAAACAGATGTTTGCAGAGCTGGTTGAGCAGGAAGACCCGGATTTGCTGGACTGGTTTATGGAAGTGTCCGAGCCGCCACGCCCTGAACTAAAAGATTTTATCAAGAAGCTTAAATTTTACGTTCATGGATAATCGTTGCTTCAAGCTGAAACGCAGTCTGTGTGCATTGGCGTTTCAGCTGTTTATTTTTGCACTGCTGATGTATCTGTTGTATCAGTTATTACCGATTGCAATTTGGGCAGTATGTGTTGTCATAGGCTTGGTAATTTATCAGCTGTTTTATCGTAAGACGCCACAGATAGAGCAGTTTGAATATCTGGATGGACGTGAATGGTCCTTGACTACCAAAGCACGACCGACCCGTCGGGTATTCATCAGTCATGTCATTGATCATCAGGCGTATATTGTGGTGTATTTCCAGCATGCCAAGGCGCGACCTTTACTGATCTGGTGTGATCAATTGCCGTTCAAACAATGGAAATCCTTAAAATTATTGACTAAATTAATTTAGTTGTAAAACAAACGCATTTTAATGATTTAATTAAAATGCTAATAAAACAGATATTTAATCTATATTTCAATTTTCATTGTCAGACAGAAAATAATAATGACTTATCAGTAAGATGAATTGTCTGACAATTTCCTTGTTATGTTTTATTTTTAGCCTGTACATTCAACGTACCAACAGTCAATACGGGAGACCTTGATGGAATTTCCAGTGTGGATGTATTTAATCGTCGCGATTGTTTTAGCCTTGGTAGTAGGACGAATCGGGACGGTGCTGAAGGATAAGTTTTCATCTTAACCAAGCAGGGTTTTATCATTTTTCTGCTTGTACAGTTAATAAGTAGCATGTGCTGAACCGTCGCAATGCTACTTTTTTTTTGCCCAAAATTTGGGATTCTCCTGAATACAATCAATTGCAGCGTGGCTATTTAATGGCAAAGTGTCTTTGTCTAAATTAGAGTAAATACTCTTTTATTCACAAAATGCTTCTGATATCTTTAGCAGAAAGATGGACATAATCACAATTATAGAGGACAGGAAAATGTCAGGCGTCCGTAAAATATGCCAAGGTATGGCGACCATTGCAATAACAACAACAGTTTTGACGGGGTGTTCTCAGGTCATTAAAACCGGTGCCAATGTTGCACTGGGTTTCACCGAAAACCATATTGTCCCGCCGATTTTAGCGATGGATGATGCTGAAATGGTGTGTAATTCAGGGAATTCTTTAACGCCGGCCATTATGGCGACCAAAGAAATGGGGGCGGATCCGACCCGGGTAGCCGTGCTGATGTATTCGGCTGCCGGTATTTGTGCGGAGCAAAAAGCGCTGGAAGCGGAGTTACGCTATTTACGCGCTTCAAAAACCAATCAGGTGGCAGAAGCCCAGGATGCCCGAATCGAGCAGAAGCGCTGGGCGGCACTGGCGGCACAGCGTCAATATACCGGTTATCAACTGTTCCAGAGCCGTTATGAAAAGAAATATCAAAAAGCCCTGGGTGAAGAATGCCCGCGCATGAACAGTGATATCGAGCAAACAGTTTATCTGTTGGGTATGCTCAGTGGCTTGCAGGCCATGACCAATGATATTAACTCGGGTGGTGCAGTGCATGTACCGAAAGATATTGCTGCCGTGGTCGAGCGTGGCATGGTGTGTCTGGATAACGCGAAATTCTGGGGTGCTCCGAATGCGACCCGTGCAGTGATCTGGACCTTATTGCCGGGCGCAGGGGAAGGCAAGCCTGACCCTTACCAAACATTAAAACAATCTACACAAATTGGCGAGCAAAAAGGTGTACGTCTATCTCATGCTTTGTATGCCGTAGCGGCTCAGGCCAGTGGGGATGATGCCAAAGTCCGGGATGCCTTAAAAACCTTTGCTCAGGCACGTACCGAGGAAAAACCGGTGAATCCGCAATTCAAGCTGATCGACAGCATGGCTGCAATTATGGTCAGTGGCATATCGGATCGTTACTGGACAGAAAATACCGGTATACGCAGTGGCGATGATGGCATGCAACGTTTCTGGGATGAATCCGACAGTTCTTCCGAGCTCGATGATCTGTTCAGTGCGGATCCGTAATGCAGATATTATGTATGAATCTTCAGGAATGAAGTCAAACTAGATGGTCAGGGAGGACAATAGGCCGATGCTAGATCAACATTTTCGACGAAAAATTATTTTTCTAGCGGCTTTTGTCTCTCTCTCTGCATGTCTGCAAATTTTTCAGGATCATTTCATCTACTGGCAAGAGAGCCTGCTGGGTGAATTCTGGCGACTCTGGACAGCGCATTGGGTGCATGTGGGCTGGATCCATTATTTTCTGAATATTCTCGCCTTTATCTGTTTACCTTTCATTTTTCCACGCGCCACCGTCTGGCATTTCTGTGCCATTTTGCTGATCTTGCCGCCGCTGATCAGTTTAAGTTTTTATTTTTTCTTGCCCAATATTGAAGCCTATGCCGGCCTGTCGGGCGTGCTGCATGGTGCCTATGTCGCCGTAGCCTGTGTACATTTGCTGTATAAGCGGGAACGCGGCTTTGCGGCGCTGGTATTATTTTTGATTTTTGCCAAACTGGTCTGGGAAAACACCATTGGCAATGTCGGAACGGCGCAGCTGATCGGTAGTCCGGTTTTGGTTGAGGCACATTTACTTGGGGTGATTTGGGGCGTGATTCTGGCGCTGATCTATATTGTGAGCAATTATTTTCGGGATAATTAAAGTGCAGAGATAAATAATTTACTTGGCAGAAAATACAAAAAGAAAATATAAATTGTCATTTTTATTGTGCCAATTTTCATGCAAAGTCAAAACATAGAATAAAGATCCTGACCTTTGAAAAGGAATTTTCGGGGCAGAAGGGAAGATCAGCGTCCTAGACCAAGCATCAGGCCGCTAAAATAAAAATAGGAATACACATGCAAAATAATGATCAAAACAGATCAGGATTAGGTCTGTTGCGTTATATATGGACAGAGTGGATCTCGACCTTCGTCGTGCTGGTTTTACTTTTGCTCACTTTGATTATTGGCACCGGGGAAATGATTCACGGTCAGTTGCTGCGTATGGGGGAGCGTATTTACGGCGATCCGGCAACAGGAATGCAATATTCATTTTTAAGGGCTGAGCCGACGCGTCCACAATGTGAACTCAATATTAATGTTGATCAACGCGTTCAGCAGCAGATAAAAGCCGATGCAGCCGATGAATATGCCGACTTCTTCGGGGTGCGTTCGGAAGCGGATGTCCGTGCTGCGGTGTTACAGGCACAGCAGGTCTGTAAAGAATCCTACCTGTTTTATGATAAAGCCATTCAACATGTGCAAGCACATCCAAGTATTCGGGCTTATCGGACCTTTGAAACTTCTTTCTTTGGCATCTTCAAGTTTGGTACGGAAAACCGGGCTTTGCTTCTGGTCATCATGGTGGTCTTTGCTGCGATCAGTGCCACTCTAAAAACCCATCATATTGGCTTGCGTAGCCCGAGCACGCGTATCGACTTTAAAGTTTATTCGGTCGCCATGCTGGTCGCTAATGCTTTCCTGGCATTTTCATCCTATAGCCAATATCAGTCCGTATTGAACTCGGGCGTGCCGATGGGGGAGATGAAATACATCTACTGGTTGTGGATGATTCTGTTCAGCGCACTCACCCTGATCAGCTTGTATCAGGTGATCAAACAACCAAAACCAACACGTGAGGGTGGCAGTTTTGGTCTGGCCTTTCTGAGTGTACCGCTATATGCCTATATGGCCATTACTACCGGGATAAACTTCACTTTCTTTATGGACTATCCAATGGGACAGGGGATTTACCTCGGTCAATTGGTGGAGTTTTCTAGTATCTTTCTGAACTTGGCCTTGTTTATCTGGGCCGGTATGTTGCTGAAACAGACCCGTGTCGTGGACATGTTTCTGAATATTCTGCGTCCATGGAATCTGGCCCCTGAAACCCTGACCTGGTTAATCTTGCTGGCAGCTGCATTACCGACCGCCTATACTGGGGCTTCAGGGATTTTCGTAATTGCCGCAGGTGCGATTATTTACAAGGAAGTCTGGAATGCGGGTGGACGCCGTCAGTTTGCACTGGCCGCCACTGCAATGTCCGGTTCACTGGGTGTGGTTTTACGTCCTTGCTTGCTGATTGTCGTTGTGGCATCACTGAATAAAGAAGTGACCACCGACTTACTCTATCACTACGGGATTTATGTCTTCCTGCTCAGTTCGACTTTATTCCTGGTAATTTCCCTGTTCTTTGCAGAAAACAAATTCCGGATTGCTGCACCTATTGTGGCTGCTCCTCAATCCGGTCGCGCCTTCATTGCGATTATTCCATATATCGTGATTTTCATTCTGATCTGGTTATTCTATAAATATGCCTTGTCGACTGACCTGAATGAATTTACCGCACCAGTGATGATGCCAGTCATCCTGCTGATGATTGTCTTGTTCGACAAGTTGCGTCATGAACCTGCGCCGTTGCCGGCAGTGGGGCATTGGGATGAAACTTTGACCGCAACTTTAAACTCAAGATCGGCACCTGAACTGGCGACAGCCGGTGCCGCAGCCAATGCAGAATATCGTGAGGCTGAACATAGTGAACAACCAGGCAAAGAACTGGCTGTTGATCATACTGTGCAGCGTTCAAAAGCGACTGAAATTTTGCGTAATGTCGGTTTCTGGAAGTCTATGCATATTTCGACCAGTGAGACGGTGGGCCATATTGGTGCCTTGGTCATTCTGATGGCACTTTCGGTGAGTGTGGGTGGCTTGCTGGAACGTATTGAAATTATGGAAGCCTTCCCGACCGACATCAGCAGTACCATTCTGGTGATTTCCCTGATTGTCGGCTTGATGATTTTTGTCGGGATGATCATGGATCCATTTGGCGCGGTGATTCTGATCTCGGCGACCGTGGCTCCTGTGGCCTATCAATACGGCATTCATCCAGTACATTTCTGGATGATTACCCTGATTGGTTTTGAGCTGGGTTATGTGACGCCACCGGTTGCGCTAAATCATCTGCTGGCCAGACAGTCGATTGGCGATGCCGAAGTGGCCGAGGCGGATGCAGAAGTACGACACTTGTCTTTCTACTACCGTTATGAACGCTGGATTTTGCCGATGATAGTATTGCTGCCTGCGATGCTGATCATTGCCTATGTGCCTTATATGTTTAAGCTGTTCGGCTGGTATCAATAAAAGAAAAGCAATAAAAAAGCACTTTCGGGTGCTTTTTTATTTATTTGATTTAAATTCGTTAATCAAATTTTGGATGAATTCAGGCGCTTTTGTAGGATCGGGCTACACAATAGAATCGCACAGAAAATCAGCCCCAGCCCAATCACGCTATAGAGGTCCGGAACTTCCTGCCAGAACAGAAAGCCCCACATGCCGGCAAAGAAAATCGCCACATAGTTGACCGGTCCAATCTGTCCTGCCGGAGCCAGCTTGTAGGCATTTGACATAAACAGTTGGCTGAAATTGGCCAGGATGCCGGCAGTAATCAGATAGCTGAGTTCTGTCAGGGTATAAGGTCGCCATAGCCAGAACATCGGAATCACTGAAATCAGGGTGCCAATAAAGCAGAAATAAAACACGATTTTTTCCGGAGACTCAGTTTTAGTCAGTGCCCGAACCGTGACAAAGGCCATCGCCGCCAGAAAGCTCGCACTCAAACCAATGACCGACATCAGGTTAATTAGACCCGAATCCGGTTTGGCAACACAGAGTACCCCGACGAAACCAATCAGAGCCGCGACTAACATGCTTGCTGTGATTTTTTCCTTGAGAAATAGCCAGGCAATCAAAGGAATAAAAATCGGGGAAGAGTAGGTAAAGACCATGGCATTGGAGAGTTTTAAATGCGCGATGGCATAGAAAAAGCCGTACATGGCCGTCAGTCCGACCACTGCGCGCCAGGTGTGCATCCACAGCTTTTCAGTTTTGAAAAAAACAATGCCTTTATTGAAAATGAAGGGCAGGAAAATAAACAGCCCAACAAAATTGCGAAAGAAGACCACTGTGGCATTATCAACCGTTGCCGAGGCATAACGGATACACACGCCCATAACTGAAAAGAGAAAAGCAGAGCAGGTCAGTAACAGAATGGCTTTAAGCAGATGCGGAGCGGCTGGGGCAGACATGGAAACAACTGAGCTAGAAGATCTGACGATATTCTAGCTGAAATGCTGTCGAGATTTACTGGCTTTGAGCAAGTTGTGCTTCAAGTAACTTGATCTGTTCCTCTTTCAGTTGGATCAACTGGTCGGCATCGCTATGCTGCGCATCCAGTGTGGCTTTTTGTTCATTGAGCTGAACTTGGATGTCATCTAATTTAGCCACTTCTTCTTTGGCCAAACTGGCATTCTCCGGCACTGGTGCATCTAACAGCTGATTTGATACCAGTGCTTTAGCTTCGATCGTCTCAGGTGCTTTCGCTGCCGCCGTATCTTCTTCAGTTTTCGCCGCAGGTTTTGCTGCCGGAACAGCCGCGATATCTTCCTGATGTATGCGTTCCGCTTCACCGGAAGAGGCATTCAACCACTGATATAGCAATACCAATGCAACGACAGTAACTAAAGCCCCCATAATCCCCATTAAAAGTTTGGGGTTATTTCTTTGTTCTACTGACATAGCTTGAACCTTGATTTTTATTTTACTGAACGAGGTTTAAACTGAATCACGCCAACTTCATCTGGAACAGCTGGTGTTTCTGGTTGATCAACATGTGTGGGACGATTTTCTTCATAACCACATTCAATACATTCGATCCATTCATCTTCACCAGAGGTCAGCATGACGACGCGATCTAACGCCTGACATTTTGGACATTTTGCGCCTGCAATGAAACGACGTTTAATGGTCATCATACTCACCTTGTGATCAACTTAAAAAGCTAGTTTAAGCGTTTTTAGAGGGGCTCGTCCAACCTTGATGACGCAGCAACGCATCTATTTTTGGCTCGCGTCCGCGGAAATTGATAAATGCGTCAAGTGCTGTGTCTTTTCCGCCAACTGCGAGGATATTTTCCCGAAACTGCTTTCCGGTAGTGGTATTAAAAATACCTTCATCTTCGAAGCGGTCGAAGGCATCACTGGCCAAAACTTCGGCCCATTTATAGGAATAATATCCCGCTGCATAACCACCGGCAAAAATATGACTGAAGCTGTGCTGGAAACGGTTATAGTCAGTCGTAGGTAGAACCGCATATTTTTCACGGATCTCATTCAGAGTAGCCTGAACCTGTGCTGCATTTAAAGCGGGATTGGCACGGTGAATACTCAGGTCAAACAGGGCAAATTCAAGCTGACGCAGGGTTTGCATGCCAGACTGGAAGAAACGTGCATCGAGCAAGGCCTTGAGCAGTTCAGCCGGCAAAGATTCTTGAGTTTCGATGTGCTCGCTGAGCAGATCCAGACTTTCCTGATCCCATGCCCAGAATTCCATAAACTGGCTTGGCAGCTCAACGGCATCCCAAGCCACGCCATGGGTACCTGCTACCGCAATATTGTCCACTTCTGTCAGCATATGATGCAGGCCATGGCCAAATTCATGGAACAGGGTAATTACTTCATCATGGGTCAGAAGTGCAGGGCGATTGCCTACAGGTGGGGTAAAGTTACCGACCATATAACAAATCGGTTTTTGCAGGCCATCACTGGTCTGCATACGAGAACGGAAACCACTCATCCATGCACCGCCACGTTTGCCTTGACGTGCATACAGATCAAAATAGAAACCGCCAATCACCTGACCCTGATCTTCTAGTTCAAAATAACGTGCATCTGGATGCCAGACAGGCGCTTCACGTTCAATGACCTGAATGCCATACAGACGATTCACAATACTGAACAGGCCTTGCAGGATTTTCGGTGCAGGGAAGTAAGGTTTAAGCGCTTCCTGTGACAAATTAAATTGCTGCATTTTCAGCTTTTCAGAATAATAGCCACTGTCCCACGGTTGCAGATCACGGATGCCATCTTCAGCAGCAATCGCTTTCAGTTCTGCAATTTCTTTCTCTGCTGGCGCGCGGGCATGCTCTGCCAGATCACGCAAGAATTCGTCTACGGCCTCTACACTTGGTGCCATTTTGCTGGCTAAGGACAATTCCGCATAATTATTAAAGCCAAGCAGTTTTGCCATTTCCAGACGCAAACTGAGAATTTCTTCGATCAATGCAGTATTGTCAAACTCGCTCTGCTCAGCCTGATCTGACGCACGCGTGGTATAGGCTTTATAGAGTTCTTCACGCAGAGGGCGATTTTCTGAATGGGTCATGATCGCCAGATAAGACGGGAAATCCAGCGTAGCCACCGGTTGATCCAGCTCACGTTGCTGACCATATTGTTTTAACAGCTCAATATTATTTGAAGATAGACCCGCTAACTCATCTTCATTCAGCGGTCTGAAATAGGCCTGAGTCGCATCTAGCACATGGTTGGAGAAGTCGGAAGATAATTGGGACAGACGTGCCGAAATTTCCGCATAACGTTTTTTCGCTTCACCCTCTAACGCCACCCCAGATAATTTAAAGTCACGTAAGGCCAGTTTAATGGCGCTTTGCTGCGCTGCCGGCAGTTCACTATAAATCGACGCATCATAAATATGCTGATAGGTCTGATACAGCGCCGTATGTTGACCCAGTTGCGTATAATATTCGCTAAGACCCGGTAAAAGTGCTTGGTAGACATCACGGGTTTCGGCATTGTTCATCACGGCATTTAAATGTGACAAGATGCCCCAAGACTCACTCATATTGTTTTCAAGCGTGTCGACATGTTCCAACGTAGTCAGCTGCTCCTGTACTGTAGTAGGCGTTTCGGTGAGGTCATTCAGGAACTTTTGCCCTTCAGCGATACAGCTTTCAATTTTTTGTTTTAGCTCAGCCAGCGTAATCTGATCAAATTGTGGAACAGGCAAAGTTGCCTTTTCTAAAGTCATGTCGGTCTGCCAAATTAATTTTCAATGTTAAATCTAGATGTAGGGCTTTTAATTGAGTAAATCAAGTTTTGAAACTAATATTTGCTTTATAATTTGAAAATAGAGAAAAATTATTATGCAAAGAAAAACAGAAGTAACATTTTTATTTAGTGCAGCAGTCGCTTTTATCTTACTTGGTATATTGTCATATTGGTTTATCTTCGATTTTGTTGTCCCAATATCTTATTATGATAATGATCTAGATAAAGGAGCATTTGCCACGATGATGAGTTGGTCAGCTACCTTATTTATTGGTTATGCAGGTTACATTTTATTAGATAAATGGAAAGAACAAGAAAATAGAAAAGTTGAAAGAGATGAAATTATTTTTGCTTACAAACAATTAGTTGGGTGGACAACTAAAACTTTAGATTTATTTCATAAACCTGAATGGAAAAAATCTGATTTTAATGAAATGAAAGAATCATACTATCAAGTATATGCAATTTTAGTTCTTATTGAGAACCTTTCTGACAAGTCAGAATTTATTTTAATTTCTAAAAAATTTACAGATATTTATAACAAGATTATTGATGCAAAAATCGAGCAAATAGATGAAAAATTAGACCAAAATGTTTGTGAAGAGAAAATCAAGAATCATATAGCAGATGTAGATAAAATTTATTCTAAATTATTATCTTCTGTTCGTATTGAATAAAAAAGAGCGCCGTAGCGCTCTTTTTAAACCATCAAAAATTATTCAGTCTTGGCTTTTGCATTCGACTTTTTCTTTTTGACCTTGGCCTTTTTCTTTACTTTATCTTTAACCTTTGCTTCAGACTTTCCTGCAGATGGTTTAGCAGACTTTTTACTGTAAGAGCTGGGTTTTCCTTTTCCTTTTTTGCGTCGTATGGGTTGTTCTCCATCGGCGCTCAAGTTGGATTTAGATTCACGTTCATTATTGCCAAACACTTCTTCTGTCGCTGCTGGACGTGATACTGGTTTTTTCTCACTCACGCGCGGTGCACGGGCACGAACTGCACGGCCGGCATGACTGAGTTGTTGCACCAGTTCAAAATCGATCTTACGTTCTTCCAGATTGACACCGGCAACCTTGATTTTGACTTCATCACCCAGACCAAAGACCTGACCACGGTTCTGGCCGATCAGATTCTGGCTGCTTTGATCAAAGACAAAGAAGTCATCACCTAGCTGGCTGACATGCACCATACCATCGACATACAGGTCTTTTAGCGTCACAAACAGGCCGAATTCTGCTGTCGCACTAATAATGCCGACAAATTCTTCGCCCAGATGTTGCTGCATATAATGGCATTTCAACCAGGTCGTCACCGAGCGCGACGCTTCATCTGCACGACGTTCTGTGGCAGAGAAATGGTCACCAGCTTCATCTAAAGCACCGCCTGAAAGCGGAGATGGCTTGTTATTTAAATGTGCTTTGATTGCACGATGCAATAACAAATCCGGATAACGGCGAATTGGTGAAGTGAAATGTGTATAGGCTTCATAAGCCAGACCATAATGGCCTGCATTACTCGCACCATAGTAAGCCTGCATCATGGAGCGTAATAACACGGCATGAATACTTGGTGCATCAATCCGTTCTTTGGTCGCTTCAATCACCGCCTGATAATCTTTCTGAGTCGGCTGTTCCGGGAAATTCAAACCCAGCAGCTTGACGAAGTCACGGACTTTCTGGATACGTGAGAACTCAGGTGGCTCATGCACACGGTACAACATTGGCATTTCATTTTTCAATGCATATTCTGCGGCTGCCACGTTGGCCAGCAACATACATTCTTCAATCAGCTTATGCGCATCATTACGGCTGCGTGGAAGAATTTCTTTAATTCCGCCCAGTTCGTCGAAGGTCATGTAAGTTTCAACAGTTTCAAATTCCATGGCATGGCGTTCAGCACGTAAACTTTTAAGAACTTGATAAAGCTGGAACAGGGTGTTGATCGACTTGCGAACTTCACGGTCTTCGGTAATGGCTTGACTATCGCCTTCCAGATACTGTGCGACCTGATCATAGGTCAAACGTGCTTTGGAATGCATGACAGATGGATAGAACTCAAAACCGGTGACTCGGCCAGCACGTGACAATTTTAAATCACAGACCATACATAGGCGGTCAACATTCGGATTTAAAGAACACAGGCCATTCGACAATGCTTCAGGCAGCATCGGTAAAACAAAGTGCGGGAAGTACACCGAAGTACCACGTTCCTGCGCTTCGTCATCCAGTGGTTTACCTGTACGTACATAATGACTGACATCGGCAATCGCCACGACCACGCGATAACCACCGCCGGGACGTTTTTCGGCATAAACGGCATCATCAAAGTCACGTGCATCTTCACCGTCAATAGTAACTAAGGCTAAATCACGCAGATCCACACGACCTTCATGGTCTTTGGCCGTTGGTTCTTTAAAGCTCTCGGCTTCTTTAACAACTTCTTCCGGGAATTCATAAGGCAAACCATATTCTAAAATGGTTTGTGGAATGATGATTTCAGTATCGGCCTTGTCTGCCATGGACTGCACAATATGCCCAGTCGCGAATTCTTCACGGGTCGGATAGGTATCAATCGCCACACGAATCGAGTCACCCAGATTGACTTGGGCATGTTCAATCAGTTCTTTTTCAAGGGTAATTGGCTGATGTGCATTCGGGTTGGCTGGCTGGATAAAGTATTCACCATCATACTCTGACACTTTACCAATGATCTGTTTGACACGATGCTGCACAACTTCCGTAATGTAGCCCCAGGCCTTACCTTTACGGTCTACCGAAGTCTGACGCACTTTAACGCGGTCACCATTAAAGACCAGGCGCAGTTCACGCTCAGCCAATAATAGGTCGTCCTGGCCGGAAATGTTGGCAGTTCCCATCCCTCGGGAATTGATATAAACCGTCGCTTCGGATTCAGGTTGCTCGACGGCAATCTGAAACTTGTAGCCGTCTTTCATCAGTTGCCCGTCACGCACCATCGCAATTAAACGATGGCTCAGGGCATCAATACTTTTTTGATCTGCAATTTCAAAATGTTCGACCAGGTCTGCATGGGACTGGGCATTGTTCTTTTCGATGGTTTCTAAAATGAGCGTGCGGCTAGGGATAGGGTTGTCATAACGTTCGGCTTCAGCTTTTGCTTCAGGATCGACCCAGTTTTTCATCATGTCTTTAAATTTATCTTAGGAGATAGGTTTAGCATAAAACATGTGTGCGCAGACTGCACGTAAATGATTGCAATAATCCATTTAAGTTTTCAATTTTCTGTTAATTTTCGATAACTGGAAATTTATGCAGTTTTTTTACTATCAAAATGCACGAAAAATCGAGGAATTGCTTAAAAAGTATTTAAACGAGCAAAAATATGCACTTTTTTTTGATGCTGCGCTTGCAGTGCCATGCCGAAATTTGTATTATGGCCGCACGTTACGGTGAGATGGGTGAGTGGCTGAAACCACGTCCCTGCTAAGGACGCATACGGGTAACTGTATCGAGGGTTCGAATCCCTCTCTCACCGCCACGCTTACTTACGTCGCGCGCTCATAGCTCAGCTGGATAGAGCACTTGGCTACGAACTAAGGGGTCGGGAGTTCGAATCTCTCTGAGCGCACCAAGTAAGTTAAGCAGAAAAAACGTATTGCCAACCTAGGCACACAAGTTACGCGCTCATAGCTCAGCTGGATAGAGCACTTGGCTACGAACTAAGGGGTCGGGAGTTCGAATCTCTCTGAGCGCACCAACTTGAACAATTAACCGCACATGTTGCGGTTTTTTTGTGCCTAAAATTTACAGAAACACCAGACAGCACGTGCTAAAAATAAGTCTCAGGCGAGTGAATAAAAATAAAGGCAGTCGTGATGAGAAAAATCATTGTCCAGGAATTTTTGACCCTCGATGGCGTGATGCAGGGGCCCGGCGGCCCAGAAGAAGATATATCTGGTGGCTTTCAATATGGTGGCTGGGTGGCGCCGTATTTTAATGCGGAACCTGATCCGGCATTTGATGTCATTATGCAAACATGGATGCAGCCCTCCGATATTCTTTTGGGGAAAAATACTTTTCAGATTTTTGAATCTTACTGGCCCACACATACTGAAGACTGGCCGGGAATCAATGACGTCAATAAATATGTTCTTTCTACCAGTCTGGAACATTCCGACTGGCAAAATACCCTTTTTTTGAAAAGCATTGATGAGATCATCAAGCTTAAAGCATCAGGAGAGGGGGTATTCGAGTTTATGGCAGTGCTGCAGTGGTACAGTCGCTTTTCAAATATGAGCTTGTGGATGAACTTCGTCTGCTGACTTTTCCAATCATTCTGGGTATTGGCAAACACCTGTTTAGTCATGAATCAATACCCGCTGCTTTTCAATTGATAGATCACCTGGCCAGCTCAAATGGTATTGTGTTTACGCATTATCAAAGGGCAGGAGCAGTAAAGACTGGAACAATAGGCGAGTGATAAAGCGTACAAGGGTGACGATTGTTTTATATTCGAATTCTATTCTGGCTGGATACCTGGTTGAGAATACTTAAGGTTGACCCATTGCGTAGTGCTGGAATTTTTTGGAAAATCCGGCTTCTTGGTTGAATTAATTAAGTGCTTTTAGCTCTAAATCCGTAGAAGTTTTCAGCAGAAAACTATAAATTTTGATACATCGTTTAATTACTGTACATTCAGTTGTGATTTTATTAAAAAACACTTAACAAGACTGAAAAAGCTCGTATAATGCACCCCATCAAGACGTCGCGCTCATAGCTCAGCTGGATAGAGCACTTGGCTACGAACTAAGGGGTCGGGAGTTCGAATCTCTCTGAGCGCACCAATCTTGATAAGAATTCTGAAAAAACCGCACGTTGATGCGGTTTTTTTACGTCTGTGATTTTTAACTATTTTTCATATAAAAAACCAATAACTCTCTGCTTCCTGCTCATCTTAATTTCTGCTGCACTTTCAGTGCATAAACGGTATTGCCACCTACCGCAGGTAAAACATCGTAATAGGGTATGCTGCGCATGGCTCTTAATAAGAACGGCGCCTGATCGTGAATCTTCATGCTGCTGGTAATTTGAAATAAGGTACCCTGTGACTGCGGCAATAAGCGCATGCCACCTTTCACAAACTTTAAGTCACCGCCATTGGCATTGAACTGGTTTTGCAAGGAATCAGGCTGGTAAAAACGCATTTTGAAGTTAAATGGAATCTGAATCACCCCTAAACCGACCGACACCTTATAGTTGGCATCTATATTCTGGGTATTGACCGGATTCAGTTCGACCTTCTTGATTTGCCGGGGGAAAAGTTGCTGCGTCGCTTCAGCAGCCAACCATGGCCGCAATTTTTTGACCGGATGCGCAAAATATTGATAGGTGCTGCTAAATCTTAAATTTTCTGAGACTCTTCCTTCTTTAATCTGATAGTTCGGCAAAATGAAACTGACCGGTTGACCAGACTTTTGGCTGATCTGGGCAATTTTTTGTAGCTGTTGAGGGTTGAATCTAAGTTGCGGAATCGGAGTTGCTAGTGCTGCTGTATGCTCGATTTTAAAGCGTTGTTGTAGTGCTTCCAGCAGAAATGCATTGGTACTCGGCGGAATGCCGAGTTTGGCTTCAGGTAGCGCATTCAGGATTTTACTGAATAAAAAGCCTTTGGGCTGGTTCAGGTCGCCCCATTGGGTGACAGTCACCAGCGTTCTATGCGGACCCAGTGCAAACCATTCCAGTTTTCCCGCACCATAGGGAATTGGCGCATCAATAATTAAGGTGCTGATGCTGTTTTCACCCAGATGATGCTGCATCACTACGGTTTCTTTAAAGTTCAAGACTGGAATCGGGGTCGGGATATGAACCTGATATTTAACCTGCTGAATCGAACCCTGCTGCTCCAGCACTTTGGCCGACTTGAAGGTCGGAAACAGGCCGACATAATTCGGATAATGGCGCAGCAATTTTTCGACCTGAGCTTCAGCTACCGGTAATACCACAGCCGCACTATAAAACTGTGTCTTGCTGGCTGCATTACTGTTTAAGGTGGGAAGCTGGGTTTTACTGGTTGGATGCGCATAAATCAGAATCCGCTCGCCGGTTAATTCTGCCAGTTGCTGGGCATTGCCTTGATAAGCACTCAGACTGCTTGGTATTTCGGCATTCCAGGGAATAATCTTGGCCAGTGCTGGGACAGAAACTGCCAAACAAACACCGATGAGCATGCATTGCTTTAATTCTTTCATTCAACATCCTGTTGCGTATTTTTTGTTTTAATTGCTGTTTATTTAAAACCAAATGCACGTATTTCCAAAGCAAAGTTATGTAATTGATGCGACAGGCCATAAGCGCTATGGATATTTTGGTATAGTATTGGGCAAGATTTTATTTTTGATGTGATGCTATGCTATGACTGAGTCAGCACCGACTTTATCGACCCGTTATTTTCTGACTTTAGAAGAATCTCAGGATGGTTTTGCCCTGGCGACGTTTGGTAAAAAGCAGATTTCACGTTTTCTGACCCCTTTGGTCAGTATCGGGATCATCATCTGGGGTTTCTCGATGGGCTTTGATGGCGTTGGACGTTATTACGTGGCTTTGGGTGCATTCTTCCTGATCCTGCAAGGCATCATGCGTTACTGGTTCCTGCCGATGATGTTTAAACGCCAGTTTGTTAAATATCAGTTTGGTAAAAGCGAACAGGGTATTGATTTGTATCAGGACTATGCGGAAATTTTTACCAATGATCGTAGCAAGCTGGTGCCATATAGCGAAGTGCAGAATTTTGCTGTTGGTAAACTGACTTATATGCTGGAATTGAAAAACCGTACCGTGGTTATTGTGCCGAAGCGTGCATTTAAGGACGGCACTGAACAGAGTATGTTCGAGCATACATTTAAAAAATAATTCAGATATCTATAAAAGGAAAAGGGAAGTTTTGATCATGAGCACACGTCCATCCAAAATCGTTTGTGTGGGTCGCAGTTATGCCGATCATGCCAAAGAACTCGGCAATGCGATCCCTGATCGTCCGGTATTGTTTATCAAGCCACCGAGTGCCTTAAGTTCGCTCGAAGCAGGCATTGAGTGGAATCCGGAATGGGGCAATTGTCATTATGAATGTGAACTCAGCTTGCGTATTGACCGGACTTTAAGCAAAGAAAGCGATCCTGTGAAAGCACTTGAAGCTGTGGGTGCGGTGACTTTAGGTCTGGACTTAACTTTGCGTGATTTACAGGATGATCTCAAGAAAAAAGGCCAGCCTTGGGAACGTGCCAAAGCCTTTGATGGCTCTTGTCTGTTGTCGGATTGGGTACCTGTCGCCGATGTAGTCACTGACTGGAAAGATGTGCATTACACACTCGAAGTCAATGATGAGATGCGTCAAAAAGGCGATACTGCATTATTGATATTTGATATTGCGACGTTGCTGGCTGACATCAGTCAGGTCTTTACTTTGGAAGAAGGCGATGTGGTGATGACCGGTACCCCGGCAGGCGTTGCGGCATTGCATTCAGGCGATCAACTGAAAATGACGCTGAAGGGGCAGGCTCAGGATTATGTCTGGACGACTTTTGTGAAATAACCAAGATTTTGAATCAAAGGAGCCAATGGGCTCCTTTTTCATATGCATCATTTTATTCATTAACAGTATAACGCTTGCGAAACTGATCAGGGGTGCTTCCCATCCAGCGTTTAAACATATTGATAAATGCCGAGGCATTGGCATAGCCCAGATCAAAGGCAATGCTTTCAACGCTATGACCTGAATTTAATAAAGACATGGCCTGCATCACTTTCAGGCGTTGCCGCCATTCATGCAGTGACATTCCCAGTTCTTTCTGGCTATATCGCGCTAGCGTCCGCTCGGTTAAATTGACGCGTTCGGCCAGTTGCCGCAGCGAGCTCTGATCTGCCGGATGCTGATGTAAATAATCTAAAATCTGTTTCAGCAATGCATGTTCTGAATGCGGTAGATAACTGCTGACCAGTTGAGCTTGCTGGAGTTGATCGAGCAGTACCTGTAACAGACGCTGATATTCAGCTGAATTCTCGAGTGCTGGATGGTCTTGCTGATGCAGTTGTTTCAGGTGGGTGAATAAAGCGGTGACCAGGGGCGCACTGAGCAGGATGCCGGGTTCGGTAGGAAGTTGTTTACATAATGATTCATGCACATACAGGGTGCCATGAGAAACCGCGGTACGGTTCAGACCACGATGTTCTAAATTTGGCGGGAGCCAGATGCCGTGAGGTGAAGGCGTCACATAATTTATATGATTAATATTCACTTCCATCACGCCATGAAAAGCATAGACAAATTCTCCCCAGGCATGGCCATGTAGCGGATAAACAGATTGCGCGGGATCCTTCCTGAAACTGATCCACAGAGGTGCCTTAATCAGATCGTGGGTCGAAAGTTGCTTGAGCGAAGCTGAATCTGCTTGGATTTTTTTTATGCATCACCGAAATTGCCTGAATAACACCATCATTTGTCTGCTTTGAAGTATATCTTTTATTTCTGACACTTTTATAGTGTAACTTCCAAATGAGCAACAGGACTGTATGTGAGCCAGCGTCAGGCATTAGATGCCAAAGCATCTGCCATCATGTTTGTATTGTGTATGTTGTGGGGTTTACAACAAGTGGTACTGAAGTGGGCCGCCTGTGATATTTCAGCCCTGATGCAAATTGCCTTGCGTTCAGCCTTGTCTGCGCTGATGGTTTATCCCTTGATTCAGCAGAGCGTGCGCCGTCAACTCTGGAGTGCAAGCTATTTACCTGCAGGATTGCTAGTCGGTGTGTTGTTTGCAACTGAATTCTATCTGATTGGTGAGGCACTGCGTTATACCTCAGCCTCGCATACGATTGTTTTACTTTATACTGCGCCAATTTTTGTGGCTTTGGGTTTGCACTGGAAATTGCCGGCAGAGCGTTTGTCTGCTGTGCAATGGGGCGGAATATTTCTTGCCTTTAGCGGAATTGTAGTCAGCTTTCTGTTACGTCCACAGACAGAATCAACTTTACAAACTGATGCCTTGTGGGGAGATTTTCTGGCTTTGCTTGGCGGCGTATTCTGGACAGCCACCACAGTCAGTGTACGTCTGAGCCGGCTGGCTGAAGCACCTGCAACCCAGACTTTGTTCTATCAATTATTGATAGGTGGAATGCTGTTATTGCCTCTGGCTGTTCTGACTGGACAAGCAGCCATTCAATGGACGGTGTTGTCTATTTCCAGTCTGGTTTTTCATACCGTGCTGATTTCCTTTGCCAGTTATCTGATCTGGTTCTGGATGCTGAAGCATTATCTGGCATCGCGTCTAGGGGTATTTTCCTTTTTGACCCCTGTATTCGGCATGCTGTTCGGCGTACTGATTCTGGATGAACATATCGAAATCAATTTTATTATCGGCACCTGTATGGTCATGCTGGGTGTGATTCTAGTGAGTTTGCAGGGATGGCTGAAAAAACCGAATATCAATAAAAGCATTCAAGAGCAAGCATGAAAATCTGGTCTGTAAATTTAGCGACCTGGATTGGTCTGTCTTCTATTCTGATCTGGGCCAGTCTGGTCGCCGTAGTGAAACTGATTACTGAATCCACCAGTGCAGTGCAGGGGATTGCTTTAATTTATAGTTTTAGCAGTCTGGCGATTTTTGCGTTCACCGGCTTTCCAAAAATCATGCAAATGTCCAAGCGTTATCTGCTCGGTTGTGGCGCTTTATTTGTGGCTTATGAGATTCTATTTCTGGTTGCTGTGGCATGGTCGGATAATCGTGAACAGGTGATGCTGATTGCCATGATCAATTATCTGTGGCCACCCTTGATGATTGTTTTTTCGATTTTTGCCCGACAGTTGCAGGCTCGCCTCTGGGTGATTCCAGGCTTTCTGCTCGCTGTGATGGGACTGATGCTGGTGGTCAATCCAGAAATCACTAATCTGCCGAAGTTTATGCAGGCTTTAGCTGAAAATCCTTGGGCCTATGGCTTTGCCTTTCTCGGCGCTTTGTTATGGCCTTGCTACTGCGTTCTAACTAGGACCTATGGCCGCGGACAAAATGGTGTACCGATTTTCTTTTTGGTCGCTGTAATTAGCTTATGGTTCTTACATTTAGGATTAAACGAACCTTTTATCATGCCCACATTCAAGCTATGGTTGGGAATTGCAGTGGTGGGTAGTCTGATTGGCATCGCCTATAGTAACTGGAATCAGAGTATGCAGTTCGGCAATATCAAGGTGCTGATTTTAGCCACCTATTTTATGCCGATTCTTTCTTCGGTCATGTCAATGCTGATTCTGGATGTCAGACCCGAACTCAGTTTTTGGATCGGGACGGGTTTGGTGACTGCAGGCGCTATAGTCTGCTGGAAATCTACCGCTATCAGTTAAAAAAAATCCTCTCAAGCGAGAGGATTTTTTTATTTATGTCGGAACAGTTCGGACAATGGAAAATTGAGTTTTTCTTCCAGATATTGATCAGTTTCCTGTAATCTAGGTGAGAAATTTTGCATCCAGATATCATCAGTCTGGGCATTGGTGAGATGGTTTTTGCGTGGCAGTGGATAGGGTAATTGCAGATAAAAATTCCAGAAGCTGACCTGATCCAGATCACGAACCAGCACATATTCATTTTCATCGGTACGTTTGATCAAATTCTGCTTTTCAAACATGGCGACATAGCTCGGCCAGCGTCCAATTTCATCCCGGCCTAAGACCTCAAGTGCTTGGGCTTCACTGATGCTTTCACCAGTTTTCTGCTTTTTATAAAATAATTCTAACAGATCCAGCAGCATGACGATGGGATGGCGTTTATTGTCCTGCCCAGATTCAAACGCCGTCAGGGCATAGCTGATTTCAACCCCCAATAACACAATAATCCACGACAGATAAATCCAGAGCAGGAAAATCGGCACGGCGGCGAAGGCACCATAGACGATCTCATAGCTGGTAAAGTTTGACATGATATAGCCAAACAGATTTTTCAGCAGCTCAAACACCACGGCACTAAATAGACCGGCAATAAAGGCAGATTTAAGCGGTACACTGCGATTCGGGATGGTCCAGTTCAAAATGAAAAATCCGAGTACAGTCAAAGAAAAGGAAATCGCCCAGAGGACAAAAGCGCCATCAAGCTCATAACCGGCAAAGTTATTGCTGAGAATGCTCATGGATGCCACGGTCGAAGAAATCACAAATGCACTGCCGAGTAAAATCGGCCCGAGCGAAATGATGGTCCAGTAACGCATAAAGCCCATAATTCCGCCCCGCGTTTCAGTCACGCGCCAAATGCGGTTAAACACCGTTTCGATACTGCTGAGCATCAATACTGTCGTCACAAACAAGAACAGAATACCAATGATGGTGAGATTGCTGGATTTATCGGTAAAGGCATTCAGGGCCTTATCAAAGGCAATTGTAGTTTTGGGCAAAAAGTTACTATAAATCAACTGTTGCAGTTGCTGCCGTGCAGGTTCCAGCGCCTTAATTGAAGAGATAATTACCAGAAAAACCGTCAGCATCGGCACTACGGCAAACAGAGTCGTGTAGGTCAGGGAACCTGCCTGTTCGCGACAGCGGTCTGCTTCAAAGCGTCGAAGTACAAATAAAACAAATTGAAACCAGTGTTTTTCATAGAAAGGTAATTTCTTTAAATACTTAACAATCATCTGCATCCAATCTCAATTTTTTTAATCATCATGAATTTTCATCATCAGCTTAACCAAAAAACTTGCAAAGTATCGTATAGTTTTATTTTTTTAAGTAATGAATAAGAACCATGATGCAACCTTATGTCCTTGTTTTATATTACAGCAAATATGGCTCAACCAAAGAAATGGCGCATCTGATTGCCAATGGAATTGAAGCGGCAGGCCTGGCAGTAAAAATCAGGACAGTTCCAAATATATCCAGCATGGTAAAAGTTGCTGAACCGAGTATTCCGGCAGAAGGGGATATTTACTGTACTCTGGATGATCTGGCGCAGTGTGCCGGGTTGGCGCTCGGTTCACCGACCCGTTTTGGCAATATGGCCTCTGAAATGAAATATTTTTGGGATCAGACTACGAGTCTCTGGCTGAATGGAGCGCTACACGGTAAACCGGCTTGCGTGTTTACGGCATCAGGTTCCATGCATGGCGGACAGGAAAGTACTTTACTCACCATGCTGCCGCCGTTGTTTCATCATGGCATGATGATCATGGGGCTCAGCAATGCAACACCGGCACTCTCGAATACCAAAACTGGTGGTACACCTTATGGTGCCAGTCATGTCAGCGGCCCACGGCATGATCAGGGCTTAAGTCAGGATGAAAAAATTCTGTGTGAAGTACAAGGCAAGCGTTTAGGTGAAGTGGTATTGAAACTCAATTGAGTCTGACAAGCACTCATAGGAAATGAAGGATGAACTTCATTTCCTGAATTTTATTAGGCTTCTTTTTGATCTTTTTGATCTTTTTGATCTTTTTGATCTTTTTGATCTTTTTGATCTTTTTGATCTTTTTGATTTTTTTGACTAAATCTGTATTTGCATTTCAGACATTGATAATCCTGAAACAGATTACGGTCGACAGAAACCCCGGCTTTTTTCCCCAGAAAATTACCGACCACACCGCCAGTAATTCCGACACTGATTGCACCGACAAAAGTACCTACGGTTCCGCCGACAATTACACCTAAAGGTCCGGCTACTGTACCAATCGCAGCGCCAATCGATGCACCCGAAGCAGCGCCACCGACAGTCCCTGCAGTTGCACCCGCTGAACTCATGAGAATGCCGCCAATTTTCTTTAAATTCTGTTCATGATCACGCTGTTCGATATCAGCTGAGCCACATTTAGGACATTGCATAGATTGTTCCATAAAGGATTGAGATGTGCTTGTTTTAGATTCATTGGGAATGGGATTTTTGCCCTGATCAGCCCTTATTCATAACATACAACAACACACTAGATAAGTTTTGAATTCGCAAATCAGAAACATTGCATACTCACTTGATTCTAGTTGAGTTCACGCTAAAACATTGTATTTCAGCTGTAAATATATGCCTTCTTGGTTGATTAACGCAATTCTTAACCTGCCATTGAGGAAATGGCAAATCTCAAGATCATCAGAAATGTTCTTTTCTTATCATTCTAAATATTATGCTCTTAGCTCTTAGCTCTTAGCTCTTAGCTCTTAGCTCTTAGCTCTTAGCTCTTAGCTCTTAGCTCTTAGCTCTTAGAAAGACTATTTCTGGAGTTAAGATGAAAAAGGAAGGGAAGTCGAAAAATATGCAAACGAGTTCTTATCAGGGCTATTAAAATTTTTCTGCCAAAATACACCTGAATATTGGCGTTTCTTTATAAGTCACCTTCATTGTAATTGATTAATTATATTTTAAATAAATCGTGACATTTATCCTTATTAAATAGAAGTTCTAATAAAATAAAAATTTACGACTTTTAAAATATAAAAAAGTATAATAATTCTAATCTTTATTAGATAAATTTTTGATTATTGCCAATATAAAAAATATATTATTTTAATCAAGTTTTTTATATGAATATTATATTCAAAAAAAATTTATATAATGATTTCTTACAAATCACAAATAATAAACAAATTTTTATTTATTAATTAAAAACAATAATTTATATTTTTAAGTAAAACAAAAAAATATGTGAATAGGGATAGGTTTTACATTTTATAATTTTATGTGATTTAATATTTTTCAGATAAATTTAATCTTGCTTAAATGAAAAATTAAATAAATATCTTAAATCAGAGGATATTAAGATTATGAGAATATTAGTTATCAATCTGGGTTTATTATGTTTATGTTTTCTGAGTAACGCTTATGCCACTTCTGACGAGTGGACCCAGCGTTGGAAATCATCCAGTGCCCGTTCCAATGAGAGTCTAGTTCAAGCCAATCTGATCGAACTTAAGGAGTCAGACTATTATTCCGGATTAGGTAAAACCACTGTTCATAGCACCTCGACCACTTCCATAGGGACGGTAAATACCCCGACCAACAATATCAATGTAGAGGGTACAGACAACAATATTGATATTACGAGTGAATTGCTGAATGAAGCACCAGTCAATTCAAACACCAACCAAAATCCTCAGCGCTGTCTTAATTTAAGTAACAGACCAGGAGAATCACAATGTTGAATTTCTCCTCGACCAGAAGACATATATCTTTCGTGAGTGCCACTGTCCTTTTCAGCTCTTTTTTAACAGGCTGCACGGGTTTAGCGCCCTCAAACAAGAAGCCAGTTAGCCTGGTACAAGGCCCCCCAATTACCGATATTTTTACCCCTTTTGATATGGCTTTATCCTGCCTAAAAGGACAATTACGTAGTGATGTGAGTTTCTCCGTGGGGGCAATTCTGGATCAAACCGGTAAGGATGTAGTTACCAATGGTGGTAGCGGAAAAATGGTGACCCAAGGTGCGGGAGATATGGTGCAATCTGCCTTGTTTCAGGCGGGGGTAAGCTTAATGAACCGGCGTGATCCCCGGATTATCGAAAGCGAAGCCAAGTGGGGCATTCGTGATCCAAGACAAATCCAGGCTTCTGATTATTATGTGACAGGCAGTATTAACAGTCTGGATTTTATTCCGGGTGGTGGTTTTGACATGCAGATCGCTGGTGTCGGTCCGAATTATAGTCAAACCCGGATTATGGTCGGTCTGGATTTATCTTTGACTGATACCCGCAGCAGTAAAGTCGTGGGCAATGTTTCATTGCAGAAGCAAATTGCTGCACAGGATTATGGCTTAAGTGCAGGCAGATTCGCTGGTCGTACACTCTTAAACATTCAGATTGGAAAAGGAGAACGCGAGGCAACTAACTTTGCCTTGCGCCAAATGTTGAATCTGGCCACTTTTGAATTACTCAGTCAGGTCGTCCCCCCCGCCGTATTTGAAAGCTGTCGTGCGCAGATACCGCCTGAATTTGGCCGTTTAAATTTAACTCGCAGTTCTGTTGCGCTGCATAAATACAAGAAAGGCCAGCAACAAAATAGTACAGCTTCAAGTAGCGCTGTTCAAGAATCAGCATCACACCAAGCAGACTCATCCGATGAAAAAAATAAGTCAACCAACTCCCCGAGCAAAGATACAAAACCGCCTAAACAAAAAGAGTCCGAGGTGATTCAGAACCCTGAAGCAGAGCCTGAAATGAGTAAACAGGACTTGATTAAATATATCAGCAAGAAGCAGCGTCAACCTTCCTCAAATGAAAAAAATGAAGAAAAAGATACTCAAAAAAAGGCTGATAAAGAACAAGAAGATGAAAAAACCACAACGCTATGGGAGGTCAATCCTGATGTGGTCGAAAATTACTGGTCTAGCACCCAACATGATTAAAAATATTTAAAAATGGGCTCGCTCCCATTATAAGAAGGAGTACTTAGCGAGAGGTACTTCAAAACAAAAGTAGGAAGAACAACGATGAAAAACACGATCAAAACAATCGCTTTATCCGTCGCCTTTCTGTCTAGTGCAGGTATGGCATATGCCCAAGGTGATGAAACACCTACTGAAGTAACCGTAGATACTGGTTTAATAGCTACTCTAGAGTCTATTTCTCAGCAGGTTGAAAATGGTTCTGCTTTGAATCTTGCAGTGAATACAGGTAATGTTGATGCAAGCGTCGATTTAGAAGCAATTGCCGAAGCAACCAGAGAAGCACCAGAGGCCATCAGTTCAATTGATGGGACTATTGAAACGACTGCCATTGGCGCCGCGAACACAGGTAGTATCAGTATCGAACAGGGTAGCTACAATAAGGTGGTATCAGACATATCAGATGCAACGGATAACTACGACTACAGTGAAGTAACGAGTGCAACTAATAATTCTGAAACTCTAGAGGAGCTATCAGAGGTTGCGGATAGTTCAGATATCTCGGAAGTTGTGAGTTCGACACTAAGTACTGACTATAGTGAGGAAATCAATGAAACTTTAAGCAATTATAGTGTAGCGAATATTGCCTATAATGCGGGTGCTATTGATGCATCTGTCATTGCTATTTCAGAAGGAACTCAAACTGCTATTAACAACAGCATCACAACTACCGCTATCGGTGCTGTGAATAGCGGTAGTATCACTGTGACTGTTAAATAAACTCTTTTTTGAGGTAAACACAGGTCTAACTATTGGCAGATAGTTAGGCCTCTTTATTTTATAATAACCTCCACATAAATTGTTGTTTATTCATCGGATAAAAAATTACTTATTGTTTGACACTCCTTATTTCAGAAATTGAATAGCCTGGAGCTTAAGATTAAGCCATTTATCTAGGATCAAATCTGGAAGAATAAATAAGAACTTGGGCTGAGCTATAGCCGAGCTCTAGATATTTTGAATTTATATCATCAGAAAAATGCAATAAAAAAAGAGCGCATCAGCGCTCTTTTAAAATTCATTGGCGAGCTTAGTCACGAACAAATTCAACTGTGCCATTTGTCAAAGACTTTAGGCGTGCCAGTGATTCCACACGATAGCCTTTTTCAAGCAGTAGATCACGACCTGGCTGGAATGATTTTTCAATCACAATACCAATACCCACCACTTCAGCATTTGCCTGATGAATCAGATCCGCCAAACCAAGCGCCGCTTGACCATTGGCCAAGAAATCATCGATCACTAAAACCTTATCGGTTGAACTGATGTGTTTATTTGAAATCGCGATCGTGCTTTCAGTCTGTTTGGTAAATGAAAAGACTTTAGAACGATATAAATCATCTTTCAGGGTCAAAGACTGGTATTTACGTGCAAAGATCACAGGTACGCCAAGCTCTAGGCCGGCCATTACTGCAGGGGCGATACCTGATGCTTCAATCGTAATAATTTTGGTAATACCAGCATCCTTAAACAGACGCGCAAATTCTTGACCAATCAGTTGCATCATGACTGGATCAATCTGATGGTTTAAGAAAGAATCTACTTTCAAAACTTCTTCAGAGAGAACGATGCCTTCAGCCAAGATTTTCTGTTCTAGTGCATGCACGGGAGAATCCTCAAGAGCAGGTGCTTTTTCAAGCAAAAGCGTATTGTAAAAAGCACCCGGAAAAAATCAAGTAAAATTCACCAAAAACTTAGTTGCTTGCACCTTTATAGTCAGTTAACAGCAAACCATAGGAGGTTTTCTTGTCGACATGCGAAACTTTGACTGGAAGATAGTCAAGTTTTGGTGCCAGCCAGAAGATGGTCTCACGGCCTGGCTTGCTATGTTTCATCACCACCTTGATGGTATTAAACGAACCATATTTGGTACTGACTGTTTCTGTTCCTTGCTTAACAAACTTACGGCCTTCAACTTCTTTAGCATCAGCGATATAGTAATTTGCTTTCAGGCCTGAATTTTTTAAGTCTTCACGGATCTGCAATTCCGCATTCAACTCATCCAGAACATCTGCTCTCCAGGCAAAAGAGCGTTTTTCATCGTCTTTCTTGGTACTGATGCTTTTGCTGGAAGGATTAAAATTAATACTCATGGTGTTGTTATGCACCAGCACTTTACTGCTGCGACTGAAACTGCTTGAGCCGATCTTGCCATTATTAAAAGTAAAGCGGCTGGTTTCGGTTGCAGAGGCAATACCTCCGGCTTTTGCAGCAAAGACATAAGTCCAGTTATTGCCTGATTTGCTTAAAGTCCGCGTTGCAGAACCCATATTCTTGCCATTATAGCTAAATTGATAACTGGCTTGGAAAGGAGTCATGGCAAAAGCCTGGCTAGAAATACCAGTGAACAGTATCGCGCTGCTCAGACCCGTGGTCATCACTAAAGTTTTGAATACAGTCTTCGCCATCAGTTATTTTCCTATATTGGTTAAACGGGCAAAAAATATCACTTATTGCACCCTTTATTATTTGGGCAAAATATGGAAATTGAAGGGATATTTCTGCCAAAAATGTATATTTCATGTAGTTTTATGGAACTTTTGTTCAAAAACTACGTTTGGCATGATTTAAGAAGGATCTTTCTGTTTAATGGGGGTGACCCGGTTGTCATCCATCTTGTCTTCATCCCAGTTCTCTTCCTGATCTTGGGAGAGTTTTCTAAACAGGGCGGCCAGATTGACATTGCCAATCACCACCAGTTCGGCTTCCCGTAGCACTGCATGATTCACGTGAACTTTGCCCAAGGTATCAATGACCGATCGGCTTTTGCCTAACCAGCGATTTAAATCCAGATAGAGCAAGTCATCGATGACTTTAATTACCCCCAGTTTTTCCAGAATCATTCCCAACGGATCTTTATTCAAGACACGTTGATAGAAGAACAAGCCGAAACGCACGCCAAGTTTATACAGCATATTTGGATATTTGGCTTCAATCAGCTGGGTATCACTAATTTGCTCGAAAACGATCAACTGGGTGGTTTTATTCAATTCCATCTGTACCAGTTTCAAATCAACCGATAAAGTGACAATCAGGCCTTTATAATCCAGTGTTGCATACAAACGCAGCCAGTCTTCGTGTAAATCTGCATGTAAGTCTTTTAATGCATCGACATTGTCTGTGACAAAGCGCTGAAAGGTTGCATTCAGGAAGACTTGCGATAAGGGAAATTCACGCTCATCTTCAATAAATCCTTCCGCCCTCTGATACACTTGGCGGATTCGGTTGGAAATATTGGAAATTAGCGTTTGCATACTGAAGCGTCCTGGCAACTTTATTTTTGACTCGGGATGTATCTTGTCGAATTGTATGAAAAATACAAGCGTTCATGCTTGAAGTTTAGCAAAATAAATAGCACCATTTTTATAGTTTTAGTTATGTAACGTTGAAGATTTGATGGATTTGGCATTTTAAAAAGATAAATGACGAATCCGTTTATTTTTAATCTTTCAAATACTTTTTTGGGGAGCTGAACTCAGTATTGAGTTTGGGCGAATGTGAAAAAACGATGATACTCATGTCTCTGGTCAGAACTTGGTGGAAAGATCCAGTGTTTAGCAGTGCGGTGCTTGCCGCAGGCATTCTGCATTTGATCGTGCTGACCCTGGAATTTGGTATGCCGCAAGATCGGGATACCAGTACCAAAGAAATCGCAGTCAGTTTGCGCCAGACTGATGAAAAAATTGAGCATGCTGATTTTCTCGCCCAAACGGACCAGCAGGGTTCCGGCCAGTTTAGAGAAGCTCATCGCATGTCGAGTGATATGCCATCGCCGTTAATGGAACAACATGCAGGCGAAGAGCTGCAAGAAAGTCTGAATATGCTGCAACAGCAACAGGAACTCAGTTTTGAAGAAAAAGTCCTGATGACCACCTTGAGCTGGCAAAAGCAGGCGGAAGAAAATCAGCGAAAAAAAATGCAGGAGCAATTACAGAGCCAGTTTCAGGCCAAAGCGGCCATGGTCGCCAGTCTGGAAGCGCAATATTTACAGCGTAAGCAAAATTTCAGTCGTCAGCAAAAAATTAAGACTGTAGATGGTATTCAGTCCAAGCAGGATGTTTCTGCCGCCTATCTGGAAAAGTTTCGCGAGAAAGTGGAGTTCTATGGGAACCGTTATTATCCGGAAGCAGCCAAACAACAGAATCTGGCAGGGGAAGTGCGGCTGATGGTGATCCTGAACCAGAATGGCGGAATTCGTGCCATTCGACTGATTGACAGTTCAGGACATGCCATGCTGGACGAAGCAGCCAAAGCTTCCGTGCGTAAGGCAGCACCATTTGGTGCTTTCGACAGTAAAATGAAAGAAATTTCCGAACTGCGGGTGATTCGTACCTGGCGATTTGATCCGGCAGAAGCAGAATTTGAGGTGCGTTAGACCATTTTATTCATTTGTAAACCCTCCCTTTAACTCCCTCCCAACGGGAGAGAGAACTATCATTGAGCTATAGGTATTAAAACTCCCTCTCCTTATGGGAGAGGGTTGGGGTGAGGGTAAACAATAAAAAAAGCAGGCCTTAGCCCGCTTTTTTATGAAGAAATTTTAGTTCTGTTCTAGATAAGGATTTTCAAAACCCAGCTTGGCCAGAATCTCGATTTCAATGCCTTCCATTTCTTCAGCATCTTCATCCGAGGTTTCATGGTCATAGCCCATTAGGTGTAAAGTGCCATGTACCAGCATATGGGTGAAATGTGTTAATGGTACTTTTTGCTGTTCCAGCGCTTCCGCCAGTACTACAGGAATACAGATCACCAGATCACCAATGGGAAATGCATCCAGAAACTGCGCCATTTCATCTGGAAGTTCACTTGGGAAAGACAGGACATTGGTCGGTTTGTCTTTGCCTCGATATTCCAAATTCAGTTTATGACTTTCGTCATTATCAACACAGGCAATTCCAATTTCGCAATCACTTTGAGTGCCGATATGACGTAAAGTGGTTTCTACAACTTTTTTAATATAGGCTCGTTTCAGTACCAGTTCAGGTGACTGAAAGTCCTGTTGTAAGGAAAGACTAAGTTTCAACACAAATCCTTAAGTTTAAAGCTTAATGCTGTGCGTCTGCCGCAGCATCATTTTCAGCGATCAAGGCATCCTGACGTGCTTTACGTTCGGCACGTGCTTCAGCACTTAAACGCTGCTGTTCACTGTCCCAGCCTTCGTAGGCTTCAACAATTTTCTGTACAAGTTGATGACGTACTACATCACGCGAATGGAAACGAGTGATATGAATTTCAGGAATTTTATCAATCACACGCAAGGCATGTGACAGGCCGGATTGCTGACCACGCGGTAAATCCACCTGAGTTACGTCGCCCGTAATCACGGCACGTGAGCCAAAACCTAAACGGGTCAGGAACATCTTCATCTGTTCTGGGGTGGTGTTCTGCGCTTCATCTAGAATCACGAAAGAATGATTCAGGGTACGGCCACGCATATAAGCAAGCGGAGCGACTTCAATCACCTGGCGTTCGATCAGTTTGGCCACTTTTTCAAAGCCGAGCATTTCATACAGCGCGTCATACAAGGGACGTAAGTACGGATCGATTTTCTGGGTTAAATCCCCCGGCAAGAAACCAAGTTTTTCACCGGCTTCAACCGCAGGACGAACCAGCAAGATCCGCTGAATTTCATTACGCTCCAGCATGTCCACGGCAGCCGCAACGGCGAGGTAGGTTTTACCTGTACCCGCAGGGCCAATACCAAAAGAAATATCACTTTGCAGAATGCGCTGTACATAACGTTTCTGGTTGGCACCACGCGGATTGATCCGGCCCTTACGAGTTTGCAGCCAGACATTGTCCAGCCCCGTATGTTCCTGATCGTCCAGATCTTGCTGAAGTTCACGGTCAGTCTGGCTGCCCTGAATCATCAGATGTAAAGTATCTGCACTAATCTGCTGACTATGTTCAGATTCTTCATGAAGACGTTGCAAGAGCATTTCGGCTCTCTCAACGGCATCGATTCCACCATCAATAATAAAACTTTCTCCACGATGGGAGATTTTGACGTCTAAACGTTGTTCAATTTGCTTCAAATGGCCGTTATAGGCACCTAACATGGCTTGTATACGGTCCATCGAAATTCCAGGAAAAGCTACTGTACGTCGAATCGCTGCAGTCAAGAGTGTTCCTTATGAAGTGTGCGTTATATGCTCTACATTACGCCACGTCAGGCTCAAGATTCAAGAGCTCACCGTAAACTAAATTCAAAGTTTTAATTTCGGTAATTTCAATCTCGGCAAAGCGGCCTACCCAGGCAGGGTCACCAATAAAGTTGACATAACGGGTATTGTCCGCCGTACCGACCAGAATATTCGGATCTTTATCAGAAACTTTTTCGATCAGTACACGCTGGATGGTCCCGAGCATGGCATCCGTCTTGTCAATGCTTGAACGCTTAATCCATTGCTGAACTTTGGCCAGACGTTCTTTTTTGACATCTTCAGAAATCGTATCTTCCAGTTCTGCCGCAGGCGTACCCGGGCGTTTTGAATAGATAAAACTATAAGAATGGTCAAAATCCAGATCCTGAATAAACTGATAAGTCTCTTCAAAGTTTTCATCTGTTTCACCCGGGAAACCAATGATAAAGTCTGAAGATAGGTGCATGTCAGGGCGAACTGCACGTAACTTTTTAATCTTTTCGATATAGACATCGATGGTGTGGTTACGCTTCATCGCTTGCAACACATCATTGGAACCGCTTTGTACCGGCAGATGCAGATGTGAAACCATTTGTGGCAGGTCACGATAGCATTGTATCAGGTCGTCATTAAATTCCAGTGGATGCGAGGTGGTATAACGAATACGGCCAATGCCCGGAATATCTGCAACCAAACGTAACAGATCGGCAAAGGTACAGATATTGCCTTCAAAAGTTTCACCACGATAACCGTTTACGTTCTGACCCAAAAGTGAAATTTCACGCACGCCTTTTTCTGCCAGACCCGCAATTTCAGCGAGCACATCATCCAGTGGACGAGATACTTCTTCACCACGCGTATACGGCACCACACAAAAAGAACAGTATTTAGAACAGCCTTCCATGATCGAGACAAAAGCTTTATAACCTTCAACACGCGGTTCAGGTAAAAAGTCGAATTTCTCGATGTCCGGGAAGGAAATATCCACCAGTTTGATTTTTTCTTTTTTCGGCTTTTCGATCTGCTCAAAATGCTGATCCAGCATTTGCGGCAAACGGTGCAGGGTTTGTGGACCAAAAATCATATCGACATAATTGGCACGTTTCTGGATGTTGTCGCCTTCCTGAGACGCCACACAACCACCAACACCAATAATCAGATCAGGATTTTTATCTTTAAGCTTACGCCAGCGGCCTAGCTCGGAGAATACTTTCTCTTGGGCCTTTTCACGGATCGAGCAGGTATTCATCAGCAGAATATCGGCATCTTTAGGATCGGTGGTCAGCACATAGCCATGAGAATCGCCTAACAGGTCTGCCATACGGTGACTGTCGTACTCATTCATCTGACACCCTTGTGTTTCGATGTACAGTTTCTTGACTGAAGCATCGCTAACAGGGGTGTGCGCTGGCTGGGTAACAGTGTTTTCTGAGGCAGCTGGGGCACCATTCGGAATGAAGGTTTGAACCGTCATGTAGGCTCCTACAAGGTAATACGTTGAAAGAGTGAACGAACAGCCTGATTGATGCATCAAACAGGTGAATAAAAATTCAATTCACAGACTGAAATCTTGGAAAGGCGCATATTTTAGCAGGAAAGTCGCTTAAACTTATAGCCCAAATTAACTGTGGAAAAATATTGATTTATGGGCAAAAATTGTCTGTAGATTAATATTGCTTAATCATAAGGTTACATAACTGAACAATAGAGTTGGTTATAATCTTCAAACTAGCTCTTATGATATGCAACATGGGCTAAGCACAAAATCGATGATAGAAGGCAAAGGGATGTTGAAACACACTAAAACTATGTATAAATACTATAAATTAATTACTTTAAGTGTGGCATGTATCTGTTCAGCGAGTACACAGGCAGCAGAAGAACAATTTAATGATGCCTTGCGTGCAGCCAATGCAGGTAATACTGAACTGTTACAGCAATATCGTCTTTCTATGCAGAATGATGCCTTGGGCTATTATCCGGAATACTGGATTTTAAACCAGAATCTTGCCATGCAGCCTGTCAGCCAGATTATCAGCTTTGCCCAGCGTTACCCTCAATCCGCTATGGCTGAAAAGCTGGCAGCAGACTATGTCGAAGAAAAAGTAAAAATGGCAGACTTTAGCACTGCCCAACCGGTATTGCCTTATGTAACTAATGCCGATCCCGCCGAAGCCTGTGCAGTGGCACAAGTGCGCGCCAAAGCTGGTGATGAACTGGTCTATGCCGAGTTTAAAGAAGTCTGGTTAACTACCAACAGCCAGCCTGATTCTTGTACTGGTTTAGGCCGGATGATGCTATCCAGTCCACTCATGACGGCAGAAGACCGTCAGCAGCGACTCTGGGGACAACTTCGTGCCGGACAGTCAGGTCAGGCCATTGCGACAGCGCAAGGCATTGGTCTAAATCTGTCTCTGGCACAACTGAATTCGATTCAGGCCAATCCCACTAATTATTTGTGGTCTGCGCCTAAAAGTACTGCGGCAGAGCATGCCTATCTGATTTATGCGCTGGGACGTCTGGCCGATAGCGATTTGGACTCAGCTTTGTCTATCGTCAAGCGGACCGCGGAAGGTACACCAGTACAGGTACAACGCGCCTTATATCGTGCTGTCGGTTATATCGGTGGTACCACAGTCATGAAAAACAACTTCAACCGGGAAGTGTTAAATGCGCTAGATGCCAGCTATGGTCTGCCATTTAGCCCGGAAGAAGCCGAGATTTATGCGCGTCAGGCGATTCGTTTTAGTGCCTGGGAAAGCCTGATTCGTGCGATTGACAGCATGAGCGTCAACCAGAAGCAGGAAGATCGCTGGCAATATTGGCTGGCGCGTGCTAGTGAACAACGTGCTGACCGTGCTTCCAAGCAGGCAGCAGAAAGTATTTATCGTAAGCTGGCGACCGGAGATGACTATCACAATCTTTTGGCACGCGACAAGCTGGGGCAGGTGACCGCGAGTACACCAACCCCGGCACAGCCATCCAATCAGGCTATGCAGCGCTTGAATCAGGATATTCATTTCCGCCGTGCTTTCACTTTACGTAATATCAGCGCCCCAGAGAACTACATTAACCGTGAATGGAACTGGGCAGTACGTCAGGCTTATCTAAAGAAAGATGATGACCTGTTGCTGGCTGCGGCAAAGCGTGCCATGGACATGGGTTGGCATGATCGGGCCATTTATGCCGCTGACCGTACCGCGAACAAACATAATTATAACTATCGTTATCCAATGCCACATCAGAATTACGTGGTCAGCCATAGTCGCAATGCGGGGATTGATCCGGCCTGGGCCTATGGTTTGATGCGTCAAGAAAGTCGTTTCAATACCGTCGCACGTTCACATGTCGGGGCGGGTGGTCTAATGCAGATTATGCCGGATACGGCCAAGTTGGTGGCGCGTCAAATGGGTGAGGCTTATAATCCGGCAGCACTCACCGATATGAATACCAATATTCGCTACGGAACATTCTATTTATCTACCATTCAGCGTCAGCTCAGCAATAGTCCAGTTCTGGCAACAGCAGGCTATAATGCCGGTCCAAACCGTGCCCGCCGCTGGCAGCCAGAATTTCAGGGAATGGCCGCAGATCAATATACTGAAAGTATTCCTTTACTTGAAACCCGAGATTATGTGAAACATGTCATGACCAATGCCACGCATTACGGTATTTTATTAGGACAGGGGGCACAGTCAGTGGGTAAACGCATGCAACTGATACCATTACGAAATACACAATAAAATTAAAATTATTGGGGAATGGTGACTTATTCATGAAAATAATGAAGGATCGTCGAGTCTGGGCTGGATCGGTTGCGCTTGTAGTATTGGCCAGCAGTCAGGCAGCATTTGCTGCACCAACAGACTATGTTATGGATGTACAAATGGTCCCGGCCTTATGTAGCTTGTACCCGGAATATGCCAAGAAGCGAAAATGTCTGGAAGGTTATTCGCTGAATATCTCCGGCTTATATCCTCAGACTACATCACAAAATTGTACGACCAATAGCTCCGCGAAACTGTCACCATTGCAGTCCAAGGTAGTGGCCAGGATCATGCCGGATGACAATACCCGGACAATCTTATGGCGCAATATCGGTGGCTGCGTGCCGATGAATGCCAGTCAGTATTTCCGGACGATTATCAATTATGCAGATCGTCTCAAAGTTCCTGCGGAACTGACGGAACAGGAAAATCTTACGATTTCTGTCGATACGCTGCGGGCCAAATTTCTGAAAATTAATCCGCAATTACCGGGTAATGCCTTGCGATTCAACTGCCAGCAGACCCGGTCAGCCAGCGTGCTTACCTCGATCAAGGTCTGTTATCGTCCCAATGGTAATTACAAATCCTGTCCTGCCAACATTATTAATACATGCCCAAAAACTGTCACAATAAAAGGAACATACTGAGCTTTTTTGCCGATTTAATTTATATTTCCTATCAGACTTTAGGTGAAATCGGTCCTCTTTTATATGCATCTGGCAAAGGATTGGAGTACAATCTTTCGCGTTTACGATTATTAGATTAAATACTAACTATTTAATCGCATTGAATATCCTCAATTGGAGATAATTAGATGAAGCAAGCAGTTCGTGTTGCCGTTACTGGCGCTGCAGGTCAAATTGGTTACAGCCTATTATTCCGTATCGCAAGCGGCGAAATGCTAGGTAAAGATCAACCAGTGATTTTGCAATTGCTCGAAGTTCCTTTTGAGAAAGCTCAACAAGCGCTTAAAGGCGTAATGATGGAGCTTCAAGATTGTGCATTCCCATTACTAGAAGACATGATCGGTACTGATGATCCTAAAGTTGCATTTAAAGATGCTGACTATGCGTTATTAGTTGGTTCACGTCCACGTGGTCCAGGTATGGAACGTGCTGACCTGCTTAAAGTGAACGGTGAAATCTTCATCGGTCAAGGTCAAGCATTGAACGAAGTTGCGAGCCGTGACGTTAAAGTTCTAGTTGTTGGTAACCCTGCAAACACGAATGCTTACATCGCAATGAAATCTGCTCCAGATCTCCCAGCGAAAAACTTCACTGCAATGTTACGTCTTGACCACAACCGTGCTGCATCTCAAATTGCTGCTAAAACTGGTAAAGCGGTTAAAGACATCAAAAATCTTACAGTTTGGGGTAACCACTCTCCAACTATGTATGCTGACTACCGTTTTGCAACAATTAACGGCGAAAGCGTTAAAGACATGATCAACGACCAAGAATGGAATGCAAATACATTCCTTCCGACTGTTGGTAAACGTGGTGCTGCGATCATCGAAGCACGTGGTTTGTCTTCTGCTGCTTCTGCTGCTAACGCTGCAATCGACCATATGCGCGATTGGGCTCTTGGTACAAACGGCGAATGGGTAACGATGGGTATTCCTTCTGATGGTTCTTACGGTATTCCTGAAGGCGTAATGTTCGGTTTCCCTGTAACGACTGAAAACGGTGAATACAAAATCGTTCAAGGTCTAGAAATCGACGAATTTAGCCGTGAACGTATCAACGTTACGTTGAATGAACTTGAAGAAGAGCGCGCAGCAATTGCTGACATGCTTAAATAATTTGATCTTTTCAGATTAAGTTGAAAAAGCACTCCATTTGGGGTGCTTTTTTTATATCACTCACTTTAATCAACAAAAAATAACAAGCTGTGAAGGAGAGACAACTGAGTTTTCGCTATGAGCCATCTAAGGTAGAAACAAGATTATAGATAAAAAGATGGAGGTTCAGATGTTAGAGCAACGCGCTACCTTCGAACTTTTCTTTGAACAATTGGGTCTGGATTCGAGTCCGGAAGCCATTGATGAGTTTATTAGTACGCATCAAATTGGTATGGATGTACCGCTGCATAAAGCTCCCTTTTGGAGTAAATCACAGCATGACTTTCTGATCAGTCACTGGAAGAAAGATGATGACTGGGCCATTTTTGTCGATGTGTTAAATGAACAATTACATATTGAGGCAGAGGGTTCAGGTTCCTGTGACATACCGAGCCATAAATCAACCTAAGAATTCGAATCTCAACACGCTCATAATTTAACATTACGATGGAGTCTATTTATGCTTACGGAACAACAGTTAACTTTAGAATTATTATTTGAACAATTGGGTTTGCCTTCTGATGAAGCCTCAATTACTCAGTTTACCCATACCCATCAATTGCCATCTGAAGTGGCATTACCGGATGCCGAATTCTGGAGTGAAGGGCAAAGTGCCTTCCTGCGTGAACACTGGCACCAAGATGATGAATGGATTGTCATTATTGATAAGTTAAACCAGCTTTTACATGTGGAAAGTGACAAGCAGAACGCTTAAATGCATTCATACAAAAAGAAACAACAAACCTAGTCAAATGACTAGGTTTTTTTTGCCTTATCTTATAAGTTAGATCTATAAATAATTACAATTTATCTGATATAAGGAGGGCGCGATGCTCGCAAAGAACCAACCATCCTTAGAGCTCTTGTTTTCTCAGCTCGGTCTCGCCAATAGTCCTGCGGCTATTGAATTGTATGTACGCACCCATCAACTGCCAGCAGGGTTGTCCTTGCACGATGCACCGTTCTGGAATAAAGCCCAGCGTTCTTTATTGATCAGCCATTTAGTACAAGATGATGATTGGGCAATTTGGGTCGATGAACTGAATCAGCAACTGCACATGGACGCTTATAGACGTCAACCTGCTTGATCATTTTTCCTGTGTTTTTCTGGTATTTAGAGTAAGACGATATAACTTGTATTAAAAAACGCCTCATCTGAGGCGTTTTTGTTCTTTGGCTTAATGCATTTTGCTTTTTAATATTTTGTTAAACCATTCGTGCTGACGATAATCATTAAAAGCATGATGCTGCTGTAATAATTCCAGCTCAAACTCGGCAGTCGTAGTGTATTTACCTAACCAGTGACGGGTCAGGGCCGGCTCATTTTTACTGGCGCTGGCATAGGCCAGGAAGAAATAAATATCACCATGCTCATAACTGGCCATCGGTTTTAGGATTTGCTGGGTAATCAGGGCGAAATGGTGCTCTTTGGTCAATTCAAAAAACATCATATAAGCCTTGGCCAGATGCAAAGATAGGTTGATATACATGCGCAGCGGCATTTCTTCAAATTCTATCCGGCCTTGTTCCAGCAACACTACGGCTTCTTGCAGGAAATGTCGCTGTTCCTGACGCAGTTCACTTAAAGTCACCAGCTGTAAACGAAGATCAGCACGTTCAAGCGTTAATTCTGGCGTATTGCCTTTTAAATACAATTGGTCAGTTTCACCCAGACGTTGAATAATCTGTTTGGTTGTTAATCGCATCAACGCAATCCTCATTTCTCAATAATGGCTATATGAGGTTAAAAATTAAAATTTAAAGCGGCTAGCCGTCTTAGAGCAGTGAGGTATCACTTCTTAGCCAGGCGGTAATGGATAGGCGTTGCTGTTTAGAGATCAAGACTTCATGTAATAAATCGCTCTGGAACAGCGCCATTCGGTTCGGTTTTGGCTGGATAATATGCCATTGGTCATGTTTGTCCTGCAGGCGCAGTTCACCGCCCCAGTCCGCCTGCCATTGTTCATGCAGATAATACACACTGGAAATCATCCGGCCATTTTTACTTTGGGGATTGTCGCGGTGCAGGGCATAGAACTCACCCGCGTGATAGCAAGCGAAATGGGCTTCGATATCTTTGATGCCTAAATAAAACGCACGGTTTAAAATTTGAGAAAACTGTTGAAGGGTTTGGGTGTGTCGGTGGGAAATTTGAAATTCAGGTTGTAACCAAAGAATATGATCACTACGGATGTTGCTGACGACGCCATTTTGAATGGCCGCGTTACGAAATTCGTTTAAGTGGTTTTGGCATTCTTGACTCACTGCATGTTGATATTCGCTAGAATAAGCATCGTCAACAATACTAAAGCCATGTTGATCTAAATCATCTAAGATTTGATCAACATTCCAATCCCCTGGGATGATAACTGCTTCCATTTTTTCAATTCTCGATAGTGTGGTAAAAAAAGGTCCGCTATTTTAGTGCAATAATCGTTTCTGAACGAAATAGTTTTTCATGTTAAAATAGCAATTGATCTTAGGAATAATTGAAACATGAATTACCGTCACTCTTACCACGCAGGCAACTTTGCCGATGTCATGAAGCACGTTTTATTGCTTCAGTTGTTGACTCGACTGAATGCAAAAGACAAACCTTATCGCTATGTAGATACACATGGTGGTGCAGGTAAATATGATTTATCGACTGCCGAAGCGCAAAAATCAGGTGAGTTTTTAAACGGTATTCATCGTCTTATTAAGCTGGATGATTCGATCAAGCGTAATGCGCCCGAAGGCGTACAGCAATATTTGAAAATTGTTGAAAACATGCGTGAAAACTTTGGTAAGGGTGCTTACCCGGGGTCACCGTGGTTTGCTTTAGAAGGCATGCGTGAGATTGATAAAGCGACCATTTTTGAAATGCAGCGCGATGTATTCCAGCAACTTCGTCATAATATTTTTGACAAGCGTGCGGGTTTGCATGAACGTGATGCATACGAAGGTCTGTTAGCGGTCATTCCACCGAAAGAAAAACGTGGTCTGGTGATGATCGATCCGCCGTATGAGCTGGAGCGTAAAGATTTCCCGCAGTTGGTCGAACTGCTGGTTGCCGCGTATAAGAAATGGCCGACAGGTGTATTTGCCGTTTGGTATCCAATTAAAGACCGTGCCATGATTGAACGCTTCGAGAAGAAAATGTTCAAGACCGGTATCCGCCGTCAACTGGTGTGTGAAGTCTGTGTATGGCCGGATGATACCCCAGTAGGCCTGAACGGTTGTGGTTTGCTGGTGATTAACCCACCTTGGAAATTCTCTGAAGATGCTGATGAAGCACTACAGTGGTTATTCCCGCATCTTCGCATGAGTGAAAATGGTGGTCACGCTGCAGTTCGTTGGTTAGTGGGCGAATAATTTTTTCAAAGATCAGGTCATAGCTAGGATCGACAAGAATGACAAATATAAGCAAACCGGAACGTGACTCTTCAACTGAAGTGCCTTTCGATGGCATCACCTTTGAGGTAGAAGAAGAGGAGCATACCCAGGAAGGGCAAAAAGTTAAGCGTCGAGGCATCTATCTATGGCCGAACCTGATTACAACGGCAGCGTTGTTGTCAGGTTTCTACTCGATTATTGCCAGTATGAATGGTGATTTTCAGCAAGCTATTTATGCGATTTTTATTGCGGCATTACTGGATGGACTGGATGGCCGTGTGGCACGTGCTATTGGTGCACAAAGTCCGTTCGGTGAACAATTTGACTCGCTTTCTGACATGCTGGCTTTTGGCGTAGCTCCCGCTATTTTGATGTATAGCTGGGGCTTGAGTGATTTGGGCCGTATTGGTCTGGCGGCTTGTTTTGTTTATACCGCATGTGCTGCGTTCCGTCTGGCACGCTTCAATGTACAGATTGGTGTGGTCGACAAACGTTATTTTATTGGTGTCGCAAGTCCTCTGGCTGCCATCATGATTGTGTCACTGGTCTGGGTCGGTCTGGATTTTCCAGAAATCTTTGATATTCGTGAACCTTCTCTTCAGGTCATTAATGCAGTGGTCATCATTGCGGTAGGCTTGTTGATGATTTCCAATATCAAATACTATTCATTTAAAACTGTAGAACGTAAACGGGTTCCATTTTTTGTCCTACCAATTGCCGTATTCGTCTTTGCAGCGATGACTTATAATATTCCTGTCGGCATTCTGGTCATTTCTATTCTCTATGCCCTGTCTGGTTTTGTAACCACCTTTATGGCAAAAAGATCGAGTACATTATAAAAAGATAAGGAGTCTGAGATGCGGTTTCTTCAAGATTTTTTAGATCGTTCGAAACAGCTGAATCAGACTCCTACTGTTTCGCGCCATCCCGCCTATCATGGCCCCACCTCAAAATATAAAATTATTCATCAGGGTTTGATGATCGCCGGGCTTCCGGCACCGCTCTATTATTTAAACTTTATGAGTATTATCGGGCAACTCAATGCACCCATGCTGGCAAACCCGAGTGCAATCGAAACCACAGCCTTAGACACCGCCACCGTGATTTGCAGTTCGAGCCCACATATGGTGGGACAATTGCATCACTATTCGGTCAAGCAGGACTGTCATTTTAGATCAGGTCTGTTTCAGTTTCTGGATCGTGAGCAATTGAGCGGAAGTTTTCCAAATTTTCGTTTGCAGCGTTCTGACTCGGAACTCAGTTTTGATTTAAATATTCAAACCACTCAACTGATTTCTCATTTTACCCAAATGCGGTTTTCCTTGGCAGATCACTGGTCTTTGCTATGTCATTGTCAGGGAACGGTGAACTATAAAGCGCAGCAATATACGATCGATGGTCTTGGAAGCTTTGAATACGCGCGGAGTTTTAACTTTCCTTATCTACCTTTGGCCTTCCTGACTTATCAAATTATTAATCTTAGTGAAAACCGGCAACTGTTGTTGGCGCAAATTCGGGATGGTTTTAATCGTATTGTTCAGTCGCGGATCTATCTGCGTGATTTAAAAAACATGCGGACCCAAATGTTCGATCGCAAAGTTTATTTTAAAGTTCATCGTGTTTATCCGCGTGTCACGACACCTAATGGGCAGAGTATGTATTTGCCGCGCGAATTTGAATGGTGTTATGAAAATGCAGACGGTACTTGTATCTGGGTACAAGGTCAAAGTCGTGGAGATTTTAAATTTGGCCTGGCAGCGGGCTATGTAGGAAGTTTTAGTTATGAAGTAAAAATAAATGAAGAAACCGAAAGTGGGGAGGGGGGCTATTGTGAATACATAGATTGCCGGCCTTTACGCTTTCAGGAACAGAATAAAACTGAAAAAAGATTAAGTCATTTATCCAATTCAGTCCCTTTACTGCTCAAGAAATGAAGAAAATCGCGATTTTTGTAGAATAAATAAACAGTCGTGATGATTTTGCTGAATTATTTAAAAATAGGGGTTGTATTGGGTTGGGAATCCTGTAGAATGCACATCCATCGGCGGTGATGAAGATTAAAACTTCTGATAAAACAGTAACTTAGTTGAGATTGATTGAGTTGGGTTTTATTTGATAAGTTTAAAAATAATCTGAATTACTGGTTGACTTTCTAGAGATAGAGAGTAATATAGCCGACCTAGCTTGCTGGTGACGAACCAACAAGAAGATCATTAAGAGATTATGAAGAACAACTTGTGTGGATTTTTACTGGTTGATTGATCGAAATTATTTTCATTGATTGATGGTAGAAATTACTCGAAGTTTATTTGAGAAATATTTGTCAGAAAATTGATGAGCCAAGATTGGCACCCTTTAAGGTGCTACATAGTATTAAACTGAAGAGTTTGATCATGGCTCAGATTGAACGCTGGCGGCAGGCTTAACACATGCAAGTCGAGCGGGGAAGAGTAGCTTGCTACTTAACCTAGCGGCGGACGGGTGAGTAATGCTTAGGAATCTGCCTATTAGTGGGGGACAACATCTCGAAAGGGATGCTAATACCGCATACGTCCTACGGGAGAAAGCAGGGGACCTTCGGGCCTTGCGCTA